>DAIPLA010000085.1:0-3541 GCA_036769465.1 Candidatus Nanopelagicaceae bacterium | reverse complement strand
TCGGCATCATGCCGTACATCACCAGCTCAATCATTATTCAGCTGCTCACCGTTGTCATCCCACGGTTCGAAGCGCTCAAGCAAGAAGGACAGTCAGGCCAAGCAAAGCTGACTCAGTACACCCGTTATTTGACCGTCGGTCTCGCTATTTTGCAGTCAACCGGCTTGATCGCTGTTGCTCGCACACCAGGACGTTTGTTCAGCGGTTGTGCACTTGCCATCGTTCCAGACGGCTCATGGCAGCGCATCATCACCATGGTCTTCGTAATGACCGCTGGTACTGCGGTAATCATGTGGTTGGGTGAATTGATCACCGATCGCGGCGTCGGCAACGGAATGTCAATCTTGATTTTCACATCTATCGCTTCAGGATTCCCAACCCAGTTGTGGTCAATCAAGCTTCAAAAGGGCTTGTTCGCATTCCTCTTCGTCACCGCAGTTGGAGTTCTGACTATCGCGGCCGTTGTATTCGTTGAGCAAGCGACTCGTCGTATTCCCGTTCAGTACGCAAAGCGCCAAATTGGTCGCCAACAGTACGGCGGAACCTCTACCTATATTCCTATCAAGGTGAACCAGGCTGGCGTTATCCCAGTCATCTTCGCCTCATCGCTTCTTTATATTCCTTCGCTGATTGTGAACTTCTCAGGAAGCACGTCAAAGTGGTCGGTCTGGGTTCAACAGAACTTGGTTAAGGGCGATCACCCGATCTACATCATTTCTTACGCGGTCCTCATCATCTTCTTCACCTACTTCTATGTCGCGATTACCTTTAATCCCGATGAAGTAGCGGAAGATATGAAGAAGTACGGCGGATTTATCCCTGGTATTCGCGCTGGTCGTCCAACCGCTGAGTACTTGCAGTACGTGCTCTCGCGCATCACCGCGCCGGGCTCGTTGTATCTTGCTTTGATCGCGATCATCCCGATCATCGCGCTGATCTTGTTTAACGCTTCCACCAACTTCCCATTCGGCGGAACCGCGATTTTGATCGTGGTCGGCGTGGGCCTTGATACTGCAAAGCAGATCGAGAGCCAGTTGCAGCAGCGTTCCTACGAGGGATTCCTGCGCTAATGCGCTTGGTCCTGGTAGGTCCACCAGGAGCTGGCAAGGGAACACAAGCAGTTCACTTGGCATCTCATTACGGGATTCCACATATTTCTACTGGCGATATTTTCCGTTACAACATTAAGGAAAATACCGAACTCGGTCAGAAGGCAAAGTCCTACATGGATGCCGGCAACCTTGTTCCTGACTCTGTCACCAACGAGATGGTCGCCGATCGCCTCACCCACGCAGATGCCAAAGCCGGCTTCTTGCTCGATGGCTTTCCACGCAACGTTGTTCAGGCGGAAGTCCTGCGCGATATTTTGAAGACTGCAGGCACTCCCTTGGATGCAGCGCTTGAATTTGTTTTGGATGATGCCGAAATCATTCGCCGTTTATCAGGCCGTCGCGTCTGCCGTGGCTGTGGTGCAACTTTCCATGTTGAGTTTGAGAAGCCAAAGGTCGATGGCGTCTGCGATAAGTGCCAAGGCGAGTTGTATCAGCGAACCGATGATTCAGAAGAAGTGATAGCCCACCGATTGTCGGTCTATGCCGAGCAGACCAAGCCAATCATTGATTTTTATCGCGCCGAAGGTCTACTTATTTCCATTCCAGCCGTCGGCGAAGTCAGCGAGATCTTCGCAAACGCCGTCGCGGCTCTTGACTAACGCCTAAGCTATTTCTATGGCAATCCAGCTCAAATCACTCGACCAGCTCAAGCTGATGCGTGCTGCTGGTTTGGTTGTGGGGGAGACCTTGCAACTCATGAAGGCCGCGGTTGCCGATGGCATTACCACTAATGATTTAGATCAGATTGCAGTTGCTAATCTCAAGAAGCATGGCGCTACGCCGTCGTTCCTGAACTATCACGGCTTTCCCAAGGTCATCTGCGCGTCGGTTAATGACGAAATTGTTCATGGTATTCCGGGCGATCGCACACTAAAGACCGGCGATGTCATCAGCATTGATTTCGGTGCAATCGTTAAGGGATTTCACGGCGATGCTGCGATAACTGTAGGCGTTGGTGCGATTTCGCCCGAAGACCAAAAGATGTCCGACGTCTGCGAAGAATCGATGTGGAGCGGAATCGCTGCTGGAAAGGCCGGGGGACACCTCACGGATATTTCAGAGGCCATCGCCGATTACATTAATTCGCAAGGTACCTTCGGCATCTTGCGCGAATACGGCGGCCACGGCATCGGTACCGAAATGCATATGGAGCCACATGTTCTTAACTTCGGCAAAGGCGGCCACGGCCCAGAACTCAAAGTCGGAATGGCGTTAGCAATCGAACCGATGATTACCCGCGGCACCCACAAGACAAAAGTCTTGGCCGACGAGTGGACCGTGGTCTCACAAGACGGTTCCAACGGCAGCCATTGGGAGAACACCTACGTGATCTGCCCAGACGGAAAGCCTTTCGTGACGACCGAGATTGATGGCGGCAAGGCACGGTTAGGCGCTCTCGGGGTCGAAATCTCCGACTTGCTGGCCTAATTTCGAGCCAAAAACCGCCCTTTCAGGCGGGGTGAGGAGTATAAGACCCCCGATTTCTCCTTTTGGGGCCTCACGCTTAGACTAACCCTCTGCCCAGAAATGGGCGGCAACCCATTAACCGCACAAAACAGAGAAGTAGGTACTGCTTGGCCAAGAAAGACGGAGCAATCGAAATCGAAGGCACCGTTTCCGAGGCTCTACCTAATGCAATGTTTCGTGTCACGTTAAGCAACGGACACTTAGTCCTTGCACACATCAGCGGAAAGATGCGACAGAACTACATTCGTATCTTGCCTGAAGATCGTGTGATTGTAGAACTAAGTCCGTACGACCTCACCCGAGGTCGAATTATCTATCGTTACAAGTAAGAGGAGTTAGTCGTGAAGGTAAAGCCAAGCGTTAAGAAGATCTGCGACAAGTGCAAAGTCATTCGTCGTAACGGTCGCGTGATGGTTATTTGCGACAACCTCCGTCACAAGCAACGCCAAGGATAATTAAAAACAAGCAGTACACAACCAAACATAGAAACGCGTGGTGTGACTGAGTAAAAATACTCAGACCTTCGGACCGGTAGGCCGAAGCCCGTATCGCTTAAAAACCGAGAACGGGATGCATCGCGGAGGACCTTCCGGATATAGAAAAAGGTATAGAGATGGCACGTCTTGTCGGTGTCGATCTGCCTCGCGAAAAGCGAGTCGAGATTGCACTCACTTACATCTTCGGTATCGGATTGACCCGTTCGCACGCAACACTTGCTGCAACCGGTATCAACCCAGATACTCGAGTCAAAGATCTTCAAGAGCCAGAATTGGCAAAGCTTCGTGAATACATCGAAGCAAACTACAAAATCGAGGGTGACCTTCGCCGTGAAGTTGCTGGCGACATCCGTCGTAAAGTTGAAATTCAGTCCTACCAAGGTATCCGTCACCGCAAGGGACTTCCTGTGCGCGGACAACGTACCCACACCAATGCTCGTACACGCAAGGGTCCTCGTAAGGCAA
>DAIPLA010000084.1:0-3634 GCA_036769465.1 Candidatus Nanopelagicaceae bacterium | reverse complement strand
TGCGCCAATTCGATCCTGCGCTGGAGCATATTGATCCGTATGCACCGGAAGCCGAAAAGCTAGTCGTGCCGGACCCATGGGGCCACGAGATCGACGCCTTCGAGGATGTTCTGGCAATGATCGAGCGCGCTGTGGATGGACTTATCGCCCGCTTGGTTTGAAAACCTCTGGCTTAGGCACCTACGTATTGCGCCTTCGGGAACTTTTTAACCAGGTCTTTATCGCACGTCCAGAGCTGAGCATCCGACAGCTCTGCCGTTGCACAAATAATGGCGTCCGAAGTGCGAAGTCCGGATTCAGCAATTAATTTGAGGGCTAAATACCCGGTCGCATAAGTTATTTCCACAATCGCATCGAGCCGCTCCTCTAAATCCAATTTAGCTTGGAGCGCCATCTCGTAGCCCTTGACGTACGTGGCATAGAGCGATTCCACCACTGCCAAGATTGACGCCGTGAAGGTGTGCCGGTGGCGATTGAAGAAGATTGTGCACGAAGCATGGTGCGGATCGGATTCCTTGGCGAGCGCGATTAGAACAGAGCTATCAAGGCTTACAAGCATTTTCCGCCGCGAATTTCGTGCAGAGAAATATCAGCAAACGCATCTGAATAATCGGGCATGGTCGACCAAGGAAGCGGCTTTCTCCGAAATGGGTTCAGGCGGAAAACTCGCAATCTGAACCTGAACCAAGCAGTGTCCTTTGGGGAAATAATTCGCATGAATCGAGAGTAGCCCTAAATCTCGATTACCCGCAGTGATTAATCGATGGCGCTAGCGAACTGGCTGGCATAAAGGTTGTAATAGAAACCCTTTGATGCCATCAATTCATCGTGCGAACCTTGCTCGACCAATGAACCCTTGTCCATCACCAAAATGACATCGGCATCACGAATCGTCGACAACCGGTGCGCAATCACGAACGCGGTGCGACCAGCGCGTAATTTCACCATCGCTTGCTGAACCAAGACCTCGGTGCGTGTGTCTACCGATGACGTCGCCTCATCAAGAATGAGAATCGCTGGGTCTGCCATAAAGGCACGCGCAATCGTCAACAACTGGCGTTGGCCATTGGAGACCGTGGAGTTATCGTCGGTCAACAACGAGTCATAACCCTGAGGCAATGCGCGCAAGAAGTGGTCGATATTGGCCGCCTTCGCCGCCGCCTCAACCTTCTCGTGCGATGGATCGAGCGAACCGAATGCGATGTTCTCGCGCATCGTGCCGGTAAACAACCAGGTGTCCTGCAGAACCATGCCGAACTGACGACGCAAATCATCGCGCGTTAAATCGCGGATATCGATGCCATCCAACGTAATGCATCCGCTATTGATCTCGTAGAAACGCATGATCAGGTTAACCAGCGTCGTCTTGCCGGCGCCGGTAGGGCCAACAATCGCGACCGTCTCCCCTGGCTTCACGGTCAGATTGAAATTCTCAATCAGTGGCACATCAGCCTTGTATCGGAACGAGACATCCTTGAAGATGACCTCGCCATTGGCGCGATCAATCTGTGCGCTATCTGCCTTATCAGGCTCTTCTTCTCGCGCATCCAACAACTCAAAGACGCGCTCGGCCGATGCAACACCAGACTGAACCGTGTTCATCAGACCGGCAATCTGCGCCAACGGCATGCCGAACTGGCGGGAATACTGAATGAAAGCCTGCACGTCACCCAACGACATCGAACCGGTCGCCACGCGATAACCACCGAGAACGGCGATGCCGACGTAGATCAAGTTGGAGATCAAGTTGGTGCTGGGCTGAATAATCGAAGACATGAATTGCGCCTTGAAGCTGGATTGGTACAAGTTCTCGTTCAGCGTCTTGAAATCGGTGACCGCTTGTTGGCGCCGACCAAAGACCTTCACCAACGCGTGACCGGTATGCATCTCCTCCACGTGGCCATTGAGCTTGCCGGTCCAATCCCATTGACCGATGAACTGCTTCTGTGACTTCTTGGCAATCCGCACCGAGACAAACATCGATAGCGGAACCGCGATCAGCGAAATCAGCGCGAGCTCTGGACTGATCCAGATCATCATCGCCAAGACCGACACCACGGTCAGAATCGAGTTGAGAATCTGTGAGAGACCTTGCTGCATCGACGTAGCAATATTGTCGATGTCATTGGTGACGCGAGATAACAAATCACCGCGAGATTGCGTGTCGAAATACGAGAGCGGTAGGCGGCCAATCTTCTCTTCCGCCATCGTGCGCAGACGGAAAACACTGCGTTGCGTCACGCCCGCCATGATGTAGGCCTGAACCCACATAAAGAGCGAGGAAATAACGTAGAGCGCGATCGTCAGCAGAATAATCACGCCGACGTAATGGAAATCGATGCCGTGACCCGGGACTACCGATGACTTCTGCAACATGTCGGCTTGGGTGGTCTGACCCATCGCGCGCAGGTGTTGAACCGCTTGTTCCTTGGTCATACCCGCTGGCAACTTGCGACCGATAAATCCGTAGAAAATCGAGTTGGTGGCGCGACCCATGATCTTTGGACCAAATGCGCCAATCGTGACGCTGGTGGTAATCAAAACAAAGACGGCGATTAACGCCTTGCGCTCATTCTCGAGCACCTTGAGCAATCGCTTCAGTGAACCCTTAAAGTCTTTTGATTTAGCGGGTGGGGCGCCGAACATGCCCGACATTGGACCGCCGCGCATTGGGCCGGGTCCGCGATTGGGGGCGCCGCCGCCAGGACGAGTCATGCTCATGCTGCCTCCTCTGGACTGAGTTGGGACAACACAATCTCTTGGTAGGTCTGACATGACTTCATTAATTCTTGATGTGTGCCAACGCCTACAATCTTGCCCTGATCCAGCACGATGATCTGGTCGGCGTTGAGAATCGTGGAGATGCGCTGGGCAACGATGATAATGGTCGAACCCTTTGCATCGGCTTCGAGCGCGGTGCGTAATTTGGCGTCGGTGGTGTAATCCAGCGCGCTGAACGAATCATCCAAGAGATAAATCCGCGCCTTCTTTACCAATGCGCGTGCAATCGACAACCGCTGGCGTTGTCCACCAGAGAAGTTGGTGCCGCCTTGGGCAACTGGTGCATCCAGCTTTAACTCGAGCTCGTGCACAAAGTCTTTCGCTTGCGCGATCTCGAGCGCGTGCCACAAATCATCATCCGTGGCGTTGGGGTTGCCGTATCGCAGGTTGCTGGCGATCGTGCCGCCGAAGAGAAAGGCGCGTTGTGGCACAAGACCAATATCGCTCCAAATATCTTCCAATCCTTGCTCGCGAACATCCAGTCCATCCAGCAAAACAGTTCCACCCGTCACATCAATAAAGCGCGGGATCAGATTAAGCATCGTCGTCTTACCTGAACCGGTACTGCCCACTATCGCGGTGACCTTGCCGGGTTCTGCCGTGAATGAAATGTCGGAGAGAATCGGATGTTCGGCACCCGGATAACGGAACTCAACATCGCGGAATTCGACCGTGCCGGTGCGTTGGGCCGCCTTCTTAGGTGTGAGCGTATCCACGACCGAGGATTCGGTATCGAGCACTTCTTGAATGCGCTCGGCCGACGCGGCGGCGCGCGGAATCATCAACGACATCATCACGGCCATCATCACGCTGGAGAGAATCAACGCCATATAGGACAAGAACGCCGTCATCG
>DAIPLA010000083.1:0-3634 GCA_036769465.1 Candidatus Nanopelagicaceae bacterium | reverse complement strand
ATTGCCCACGTTGACCACGGCAAGACCACACTGGTCGATGCCATGTTGACTCAGTCCGGCGCATTTTCTGAGCACCAGAAAGAGGGCGAAGACCGCGATCGCGTGATGGACTCGATGGACCTCGAGCGCGAAAAGGGAATTACCATCCTTGCGAAGAACACCTCGATTCGTCGCGGTGCGCAGACCGTTAACATCATTGATACACCAGGCCACGCCGACTTCGGCGGCGAAGTAGAGCGCGGACTCGAAATGGTCGACGGCGTTATTTTGTTGGTCGACGCGTCTGAAGGCCCACTGCCACAAACACGTTTCGTTTTGCGTAAAGCGCTCGAGAAGAATCTGCCGGTTATCTTGGTTATTAACAAGGTCGACCGTCCCGATTCACGTATTAACGAAGTTGTGGACGAGGCTTATGGCCTCTTCCTCGATCTCGACGCGAACGATGATCAGATTGAATTCCCGGTTGTTTACGCATCGGCGAAGGCCGGCCGCGCGTCAATGAATCGTCCCGCCAATGGCGAGATGCCAGACCGCGAAAACTTGGATGCGTTGTTTGAAGTCATCTTCAATACGATTCCAGCGCCGGTTTATCACGAGGGCGCACCATTGCAAGCTCACGTCACTAACCTCGACTCCTCTCCTTACCTTGGTCGTTTGGCGCTCTGCCGCATTCGCGAAGGCGTGATCAAAAAAGGCGAGATGGTCATGTGGATGAAGACCGATGGCACAACTGAGAAGGTAAAGATTTCAGAGCTGTTGATTACCGATGGACTCGAGCGCGTTCCTGCGCTTGAAGCTGGTCCTGGCGACATTGTTGCTATCGCGGGTATCGAAACTATTACCTTGGGCGAGACTCTCGCCGATCTCGAGCGACCACACGCGTTGCCAAAGATCATCGTGGATGAGCCATCGATTTCGATGACGATTGGTATCAACACCAGTCCGTTGGCTGGCCAAGAAGGAAAGCTTCTGACCGCGCGCCAAGTAAAGAATCGTCTCGATGCAGAATTGATCGGTAACGTCTCATTGCGCGTCGTAAATACCGATCGTCCTGATACATGGGAAGTTCAAGGCCGTGGCGAATTGCAGCTCGCGGTTCTCGTTGAAATCATGCGTCGCGAAGGTTTCGAACTGACTGTTGGTAAGCCACAAGTTGTGGTCAAGACCGTCGATGGCAAATTGCAAGAGCCAATGGAGCGTTTGACCGTAGATATTCCAGATGAGTTTTTGGGAGTGGTCACGCAGTTGATGGCGCTTCGTAAGGGCCGCATGGAGCAGATGGTTAACCATGGCACTGGTTGGATCCGTATGGATTACAAGGTTCCGTCGCGTGGTCTGATTGGTTTCCGTACCGAGTTTCTTACCGAGACTCGCGGCACCGGCCTTATTCACCACGTCTTCGATGGTTACGAGAATTGGCACGGCGAGATTCGTACTCGCTTGAGCGGTTCACTTGTGGCCGATCGTCGCGGAGTTGTGACTGCGTATGCGGTCGATGGTATTCAAGAGCGCGGCGTCATCTTCCTTGAGGTCGGCACCGAGGTTTACGAAGGCATGATCGTCGGCGAGAACTCACGTACTGAAGATATGGACGTCAACATCGTTCGAGAAAAGAAGTTGACCAACATGCGTTCATCAGGCGCGGACGATGCCAACCGCATCATTCCGCCACGTTTGCTCAACCTTGAGCAAGCGCTTGAATTCTGTCGCGAGGACGAGTGCGTTGAAGTGACGCCAAAGCACGTCCGAGTCCGTAAGACCATCCTCGACCAGAACGAGCGCGCGCGTAACGTGGGCCGGGCGAAGAAGGTCAATCAGAACGCTGAATAACCCGTTTTGTCACCAGCTTTGGCTTAGATAGGTCCATGGCCGCAAAGAACCACCCTCCGCTGACTTTGCGGCGTCGGCCTGTCGTTAAACCGGCGTTGGTCGACGATGCGGATCAAGCGGCGGTGCTTGATGCGATTGCAAGAAACGGTCGTACGGCACCACTCATCGCCTTCGGTGCACCTGGCACAGGTAAGACCACCACGCTTATTGAGTCGGTCGTTACGCGAATTAATTCCGGTTTGAATCCGAACCACGTCTTGATTTTGGCATACGGTCGCGAGCGCGCATCGATGTTGCGTGATGCTGTCGTTGCACGTACTACCGCAACCGCAATCGATCCGCTTGCGCGAACATTTCACGCACTCGCCTTTTCAATCATCAACGAAGAGATGAATCTGACCGATCGCTCGTATGTCATGGTCTCGGGCGCGGAACAAGACTCCTTCATTCGTTCTTTGCTCGAAAATGAATCGGGCACGTCGAAGGTTTCTTGGCCGGATGATTTGAAAGAAGCGATAACCACCCGCGCATTTGCGCGCGAGCTTCGTGACATCATCATGCGCGCCAACGAACTAGGACTTAAATATTCTGATCTCCGCGCTCGTGGCAAGGAATTACAGGAACCGTATTGGAACGCGGTCGCTGATTTCTGGTACGAATACGACGAGGTCATGGCGCTTCGTTACGCACCAATCCCTGGCGCTCCGCTTCGCATTGACCCGAGCGCAATCATCACCGAGGCAATTCGCAAGCTCGACGCCGATCCGTCACTAGCGTCCAGATTCCGCGAACGTTATCCCGTCATCTACGTCGATGAATTCCAAGAGAGCGATAAGAGTCAGCGCGAATTACTCGCGCGCATCGCGAGTGCGGATCTCAACCTCTTCGCTGATTTAGATTCAACAGTAGGTCGCTTCCGTGGCGCCGACCCCGAGGGCGTTCTTACCTATTGCGATTCAATCGGTGCACAACAGTTCGTTTTGCAGACTCGTCATCGTGGCGATGCGTCGATTCAGGTGCTGGCTGAGCACGTAGCCGGAAAGATTCGCGGTCGATCACCTGGGCGTACTCATTCCCAGGTAAGAAGCGGGCTTTCTCCATCTATGGAAAACCACAGCGAGCTCGAAGACAAAAGCGCATTCGCGATCAAGCTGACCAGCCAAGCGGATTGCGCTTCGTACATCGCTTACCAATTCCGAAAAGCGCATTTGATTGATGGAGTTCCATGGTCAGAAATGGCGGTGATACTTCGTTCACCGGGCGCCGCTGTCACGGCGTTACAACGCGCCTTTGCCGCGAATAACATCCCGCTTGGAATTGACGCTGGAGCAACGACGCTGACCGAGAATCCATTGGTCCGCCCGCTGCTTTCGCTCGCGCAAATCGCGATTGGCTCAATGACGCTGACCGCGTCGAATTGGCCGGTTGTCGAAGAGCTCCTTCGCTCTGAGATGGGTGGCGCGGATGCGCTCTCATTGCGCGCCATGCGGATGCGCTTGGTTCGTGAGCATCAATCGCAATTAATCGAGAATCAGGATTTAGAACCGAAGTCGTCGACAGAATTGATTCTTGAAGCGATCAAGAGCAACGACCTCTTTGTCATGGGGAGCATTCCACTCGAAGAGGTGCAACCCATTGCTCGACTTCGAACCCTTATTTCAGCGGGTCGCGCTTCGTTAAAGAAGTCGCGCGATATCTCCGACCTCCTTTTCGCCATCTGGAGCGCGGCGTTGGATTTCGATGGTGCACCGCTCGCGGAATCGTTGCGCGCTCGCGCTCTGCGTGGCGGAGTTCGTGGCGCAGC
>DAIPLA010000082.1:0-3690 GCA_036769465.1 Candidatus Nanopelagicaceae bacterium | reverse complement strand
TCTTCATCCGTTTTTCGCGGTGTGTCGTAATCGGTTGCCATGGGGCGGATACTGTCCTATTCCTGGAGGTTATGCCTAATCAACCGCGGGCGTGTCGGAAATATTCCCTCAGGTCATAAAACGGTGAGCAAACCGCTCGGTGGAGCCGATTACTGGAGGCGGAGCGGTTCCTGACCGCGAGCGACTAACCGCTCGAAATGGTGTTCCCGCTTTTCATTGAACTTCTCGACATCTGCCGCGGCCTGATCCAACCAGGCGGCGAGTTCGTTCCGGGCGGTTTCACCCTCGGCGTTAAGGCCAGTCACTTCAAATAGATTCCATGCGCGAAGCACAGGTTGGACTACGTCATTGAGATGAAGGTCTAAATCGTAAATGCCAGCGAGCGCAATCTGAACAGATTTGCGACCCCAGCCAGGCATTCCTGCGCCCGGCATTTGGAAGTTGGTGACGACGTCTTTGATCGCAACCATAGCCGCGTTTGGCTCGAGTTCAATCGCCGCGCCCAAGAGGTTTCGGTAGAAGAGCATGTGGAGATTCTCATCCAGGGCCACGCGCGCCAACATACCTTCGCATACCTCGTCATTAGAGATGCGACCGGTGTTGCGGTGCGAGATACGCGTCGCCAACTCTTGGAAAGAAACGTAGGCAACGGTGTGCAACATGTCATTGTCATACGGCGTTTCATACCCGACCTGCATATGAGCCATTCGCAAGTCTTCCAATTCGTTGGGATCGACTCCACGAGTTGCCATCAAATAGTCACGAAGCACGATGCTGTGGCGCGCCTCCTCGGCGGTCCAACGATTAATCCATGTGTTCCAAGCGCCATCGCGGCTCATGGAAAGGGCGATTTCGGTGTGATAACTCGGAAGGTTATCTTCGGTCATCAAGTTGAGAACGAGTGAATCCTGCGCAACCGTGGTGAGCTTTGAATCTTTTGCTTCCCACGCGTCGCCGTTGAGTGGACCCGCAAAGGTGCGGCCCTCGCTCCATGGGACGTACTCGTGTGGATACCAATCTTTAGTGGTCGCGATATGTCGATCGAGTTCCTTTGCGACTACCGGCTCCAAATCCCGAATCAGACGGGTTTGAATCATGGGATCAATGCTGGCCATGAACGAACCGTACTGTACGGACGGCGGTTACTCGCCAGTTAAGCGGCGCAATTCTTCCGTTCTTCGGAGTGCTTGTGAGTGCCTCCACTCATTAATCAGGCGATGATTGCCCGACATAAGCACATCCGGGACTTCAAGGCCGCGCCACACTGGTGGCTTGGTGTAGTTCGGATATTCAACCAACGAACCATCCTCGCTCTTTAAGGTGTGCGATTCCTCGGTGAGCGATTCCGGGTTTCCGATAACACCAGGGATTAACCGAATAATCGCTTCCATAATTACCAACGTCGCCACCTCCCCACCGCCGAGGACATAGTCGCCAATCGAAATTTCGTGAACTCTAAAATTAGGTTGAGTTTTGTAGTAATCGGTTACCCGAATGTCGATGCCTTCGTATCGGCCATTGGCAAAGATGATGTGTTCGGAATCGAGAAATTTCTCGGCTAGCGCTTGCGTGAATCGCTGGCCAGCGGGAGTAAGAACAATCAGGTCGTGCACGGGTGCCGCGCTTTGTTGCGCGCTTTCGTCAATTGCTAGCCCCCACGGCTCTGGCAACATCACCATGCCGGCGCCACCGCCGTATGGAGTGTCGTCCACCGTCTTATGGTTGTCGGTGACATACGAGCGTAGATCCTGAATCCCGATCTCAATCAAACCCGACTTCTTCGCCTTCCCGATCAACGAAAGATCAAGCGGCGCGAAGTAATCCGGAAAAATGGTAATCGCGTCGAATCTGCGCTTATTCATCAAGCAATCCTTCTGGCGGCGTAATCGTGATGACCTTATTTTCAACGTCGATTTCCGGCACGATTTCTACGACGAATGGAATAAGAATTTCGCGACCGTTGTGCTCCACCGCCAACAAGTCTTGCCCAGGAAGCTGAACCAAATCGGTCATGATTCCGACCTCAATCCCCGCGTCGGTAACAACCCGACAACCGAGGAGCTCTTGGATGTGAAAGTTATCTTCATCTCCGCCTTCGGAGATGTCTACATCGGCGAGCAAAAGAACGTCGCGCAATTTTTCAACAGCGGTTCGATCTTTCACTTCTTTAAAGCCCAGCAACAGAGTGCCATTGTGATTGCGGACCGATGAAATAGTTAGCGGACCAAACGTTGAAGGCTCGGTCACAAGGACCGAGCCGACTATGAAACGCTCTTCTGGTAAATCCGTGCGGACTTCGATTGTTGCTTCGCCGTTAACGCCATGGGCGCGCCCGATACGAGCTACGACAAGCAGCATCAGTGAGTGCTAGTGAACTAGCGAGCCTCGTCGGTTTCGATGAGATCAACGCGAACCGAACGTCCTGCGAGAGCAGAGACAACGGTGCGAAGCGCACGCGCGGTGCGACCATTACGACCGATTACCTTGCCGATGTCATCAGGATGCACGCGAACTTCCAGCGTTGTGCCACGACGGTGGTTCTTCTCCGTAATGACGACATCCTCTGGATTGTCGACGATACCTTTAACGAGGTGTTCTAACGCCTCATCAATCATCGTTATTCAGCAGCCTCTTCAGCAGCAGGTGCTGCCTCTTCGGCAACTGCCTCAACGACTGGTGCTTCTTCGACAGCAGGTGTTGACTCTTCGGCTGCAGTTTCAACAACAGGAGCTTCTTCGGCTACTGGAGCGGCTTCTTCAACGGCTGGAGCAGATTTAGCGGCCAACTTCTCGGCGGCCTTCTTCTTCATCGTTGTTGCACCATCCTTTGGCTCATTCATTGCATCCTTAACGGCTGCTTCATACGCAAGACGCTTCTCAGGCTTTGGTGCAGCAACGCGAAGTGTTCCTTCGGCGCCAGGCAAGCCCTTGGCCTTCTGCCAGTCGCCGGTAATTTTGAATAGTGCCTCTACAGCTTCAGTTGGCTGTGCGCCAACGCCCATCCAATATTGCGCGCGCTCTGAGTTAACTTCGATGAGTGATGGCTCTGAGACAGGTGAGTAACGACCGATCTCTTCAATCGCACGACCGTTACGAGCGGTACGAGCATCAGCAACAACGATACGGAAATGAGGTGTGCGAATCTTTCCGAGACGCATCAACTTAATCTTTACAGCCACGTAGGCATTCCTTTTCAGTAATCGGATTCAGCGGTCCATGACAGTGGGAGCGTCACTTCGCGCGTATTCCTAGGTATTCGAATCAGCCAAGGGGTAGAGGGCCCTTGAACAGGGGGCCAATCTTGCCAGCAAAGGCGGTCTTGCCCAAATCCAGATGAATCAGCCTTGCTCGGCCGCCCGTTTAGCTGGGTTGCCGGAGCGGGATTTCTTCTTAGGGGGCTGTTGTTTGGCGCCGGGTCGAGCTGCGCCTATTCCACCCATTCCTCCCAATGCAGGCGGCATGCCCATCCCGGGCGGCATTTTCATTCCTTGAGGTAGGGCCATCCCTCCTGGCATTCCTTTACCTGACCGCATCGCCTTCATCATCTTCTGCGCGCCGGTGAAACGTTCAACCAAGCTATTTACTTCCGAGACCGCTCGCCCACTTCCCTTGGCGATGCGCGCACGCCGTGACCCATTAAGAATTTTTACATCTCTGCGTTCTGATGGCGTCATCGATTGAACGATCGCTT
>DAIPLA010000013.1:15173-18973 GCA_036769465.1 Candidatus Nanopelagicaceae bacterium | reverse complement strand
CAGTGCCGATGGCTTTGAAATATGTGAAGTAAGCGCTTTAACTCCGAGGTAAACGACCAGTCCGGCGATGATTGCGGATTCCACGCGCAGAAGAATCACGGCCGCGCGGCGGAATGTATCGGTGGATGGTCGACGACTCATACGAGGATGGTAGCAATCGAGGCCAATCAATCGAGGCCAATCAATCGAGGCCTATGAATAGCGCTGTCGGAGGCATAAGCTCCAAGAATGGAGTTCAGCAATGATGGAATTCGAGATTCGCTAACGGATTCGATTGCACCTCAAATTTTTCTCCAGTCGCTAGCACGGGAGAGTGCGTTGGCCGACCGTGAAAACCGAAAGTTGAGCGTATTGGTTGTGAGGGCTGAAAATCGGGGAATGTCGGAATCAATGGAATTATCGGCAGGTCGGGAGGTACTCGAATACGACTTACTTTTACTTAACACAATCGTTAAATCGCAACTCCGCGCCGATGAGTTTTATTCGCGCTCGATTCGCGATGGGTTTTGGATACTTTTGCGAGGCGATATAGCTGCAGCGGAAATTGTCGCATCCAGAATTCGCAGTGCGGCAGAATCGGAACGAATTGGATTCACGCCAGAATCATGTTTAATTTTTACCCCGGTTGAGAGAGATAATCGGCGGGATTTAAAGGATTGGGTCAACCGAATGGATCGGACTTCGTTTCCCAACGAATAGCAGTTGTAACTCTGAGTAATCGAAGAATTTCGCATGGGATGGATTGAGTTCGAGTTGTCCACAGTGTCGGGTAAGAAAGTACCTCCAACAGCTTCGAGGACTTCACTTACGACATGGCTATTCTCGATGACTTTGGACCTACGTCACTCTTATCGCCAGCGGTCTCAACTTTTGGCGCGCTGCAAGAGTTTATGGATGACCCTGCGGTCGAGGAAGTTTGGATAAACACCCCACAACGAATCTTTGTTGCGAAAAACGGCCGAAGTGAAATTACAAATCTCGTGATGGATACGGTGGCTGTTCAAAACCTAGTCGAGCGACTTTTGATGTGGAGTGGCCGACGACTAGATCTTTCGCATCCATTTGTCGACGCTCGACTCCCGGACGGCAGCCGACTCCATGTGGCAATCCCGGAAGTCACGGCACAACACTGGGCGGTCAATATTAGAAAGCACATTATGCGTGGAAAAACTCTCGCGGAACTTGAAGCGATGAACCTCTTCAACGCCGAGGTGGGCAATTTTCTCAAAGCGACAATTGCGCGTGGAAAAAATATGTTGGTCAGCGGGTCAACCGGCGCGGGTAAGACCACCTTGCTCAACGCATTAACGAGCGCGCTCCCGTTGAGCAGTCGGGTCATCACGGTTGAAGAAGTATTTGAATTAAAACCTCGATTGCCAGATTGCATCGCGCTGCAAACCCGATCCGCGAATTTGCAAGGCGTAGGGGAGATTCCGTTGCGCAAATTGGTGAAGGAAGCGCTTCGAATGCGCCCATCACATATCGTCGTAGGCGAAATCCGTGAGGCTGAATCGCTTGATCTCTTGATAGCGCTCAACTCTGGACTTCCCGGAATGGCGACGATTCACGCCAATAGTGCGCGCGAGGCAATCTCTAAATTGCAAACGCTTCCGTTGTTAGCCGGATCCAATATTTCACATGAGTTGATTGCACCATTGGTGGCCAGTGCCATCGATGTCGTAGTCCACGTTGGAAAGGAGAGTGGCGGCCGACGATATATATCTGAACTTGCATGGGTGCCGGGACGAGTGGAAGGCGCCGTCATCGAGAGTGAACCCATCTTCACATTCACTGGGTTTGATGAATTGGGTCAACCTGGGTACTCGGCTGGACTCGGCACCGCGGATCGATTCTTCAATGTTTAAATCCGCATTGCATATGGCGACGAAGCACAGGAGCAACCTTGGCGCGGGCATTGCGTCAAGCACGGTCGCATTCTTTCTCTCGTTTTCGCTTTCGAGTTCGTTCGCCATCGCATCCGCCTTCGCTTTAATCTGCACCGCGATTCCCGCGCTCATTTCCAGAGAGCGATCACAAAAGAAAAAGCGAATCTGGAGCGCTTTGTGGCCGGAGTTGCTAGAGCACGTAATTTCTGGACTGCAATCCGGTCTCTCAATTGAACAAGCGTTGAGCGCGCTGGGGTCGCGCGGTCCTGAAGTAACTCGCTACATATTTCAAGGTTTTGCATCAGACCTTCGGGCTCACGTACCAGTCGAGTCCGCGTTGGGCAGAGTCAAAGCGGATTTTGATAGCCATGTTGCGGATCAGGTCTGTGAGGTTCTGATCCTGTCGAAAAGCAGCGGTGCGCGCGATACCGCCACGACGCTTCGAACTCTCTCAGATTACCTGCGAGCGGAGAATGTCTTGGCCGATGAAATCCATGCCAAGCAGAGCTGGATTCGAAATTCTGCAACTATCGCCGCAGTGGCACCGTGGCTGCTACTGCTGCTTCTTTCAACACAATCAAACACGGTGGCCGCTTATAAGTCGCCAATCGGCTTCGCAATTTTGCTGGGTGGAATTGGCTGCACGGTCGTGGCGTACATCTGGATGAACAGGGTTGCGCGAGTTGAGGTTCCACCGAGAGTTTTTGGTGCGCGATGAATAGCCATGTGATTCTCGTACTACTCGTCTTATTGCCGATTCTTACGCTGGCGGGGTATTTGCTTATCTCGGATTCACGATTCACGGTTCGCGAACCGAAATCAAAGGTCAGACTTGTTCAGCGGTTTCAAACATTGTCAACAATTCCCATTCTCCTCGCGGTTGTCTCTGCTCTCTTCTCGCACTCGCTTCTTCTCTCCGCGCTCTTTTCAGTAACCTCGGTATTTGTTTATAAGTACGAACGCGAGGGCAAATCGAGGTCGAAGAAGCGTGCGCAAAGCGCGATTACCCAGGAGCTTCCGGCAATTGTTGAAGTATTTTCGATTCTCGTGTCTGGCGGTGAAAGCCTGCCAGTAGCGCTCAATCGAATTTCGCAGCGAACCCGTGGGGCGTTCGCTGATTCACTTAGACGCGCGGTTGAAAAATTGCGGCACGGTATGGGACTGACCGCCGTGCTTGATTTCGTTGCCGTGGACTGTGATGTTCCCGAAGTTCGCCGATTTTGCGACTCACTGATTGTTGCCTTAGAACGAGGCACTTCTTTGGCGGACGTGTTGGCGCGCCAGATTCAGGAAATCCGATCACAGCAACATTCGAAGATGCTTGCGGCCGCAGGAAAGGCCGAAGTTGCTCTGCTCATCCCGGTCGTCTTTCTTATTTTGCCGATATCCGTCGTATTCGCGCTCTGGCCCTCCTACCTTTCCCTCAACGTGAACATAGGAGGTTAAGCGGGCAACGAACTTGGATAAACGATCACTCGATATGAACAACTTTGAATATGCACAACTTTGAATATGCACAGCTTGTTTGGATTCGTGTTTCTGCACGGAATCAGAAGTAAGACTTTGTACACCAGGCTGAGATTCACTTCTATTAAGGGAGATGAAATGAAAAACGGAGAATTTAGATCAATTTCTGTTATATACATCCGATTTGAACTAATGCTGAAGTCCCGCCGCAGCGCCTTAGTACATAGGGTTTCGCGCTCATCGCACATTCGGGATCTAGTCAGTTACTCAAAGAATGCACTGCTTGAAGAGCGAGGAGATGTTCCCGGTTGGGTTTTAGTCGTTCTCATGACAACGGGCCTGATAACCGGTATCTGGACTGTTGCAGCGCCCCGACTTTCAACGATACTTCGCGGCTCGCTCGACTCCATGAACAATGTCCGTTAGCTCGCGCTCGCGCTCGCGCTC
>DAIPLA010000013.1:6948-15073 GCA_036769465.1 Candidatus Nanopelagicaceae bacterium | reverse complement strand
CGCGACGCAACGCTCCGCGACGCAACGCTCCGCGACGCAACGCTCCGCGACGCAACGCTCCGCGACGCAATCCGTTGCACGCTTTACGATCTCTTTTCTGAAATCCCAGGATGGCGTCGTGGAATCAACGTTGGTCATGATCCCAACCATCATGGTTTTTCTCGGCGTACTGCAGATTGCACTTAGTGGGCTTGGGCACGGGATTGCGACAAATCGACTACAGGGCGATCTCGCACGAGGAGCGCTGTTTCAAAGCGGGAGACCAAGCACCAACGTACTAACCCTTCCTCTAACCGGCGGCGGATCAATTTTTTATGGTGAAAATTCAACAAGCAATCCATCACTCTCGCCGCTAGATCTTGGCTCTTCGCTTATTAACTCCCGCTCCCTGGCAGTTGATGAAAATCAATAGTCACCGTGCGTCCGAGTCTAAAAGTGCGGCCGCCGATGCAGCGGGAGCCTTTGCTCGCGTACTGAGCGAGGAGAGTGGAAGCGCGATTGTCGAATTCATACTGTTTACCCTGCCATTAATCGTCCCACTAGCAATTTTTCTAACGACCACATCTCTTTCAAGTTCGCTGCAATTTGATCTCAATAATTACTCACGGCAATTGGTACGTGCTTACGTCACGAGCCCGGACCAGACTCAAGCCGGCATCAGAACACAAGAAGTCAGTGACGCGTTTATTCAAAAAATATTCATACATGACGCGATATCGGTAAATCCCAGTTATTCAATAATCTGTTCCCTCTCGCCATGCCTTACGCCAGGCGGCACAGTCCGGGTCGACGTATCGGCCGAGAATTCAAGTACTCATCGTGAAGTCACCGCATCAACCACAGAACTTGTGGACCAATGGCGCTGACGCCCCGAGCTCTCACAGTCCGAGCGCTAGCGGCTGTGAAGTCGGAATCAGGGTCGCTAATTCCATTGACCTCGGGGCTCTTTTTGATTCTGCTCATTCTCTCCATGGGGTCGGTCAACCTGGGCGACTCGTTTCTCGCCAAACGCGAACTTATTCAGATTGCCGAGGCCGCTGCGCAGAGTGCCGCTCATCAAATTTCGCTCGATAGCTACTACTCAGATCCAGCAACAACCGGCGTCAATTCAACGGAACGAGTTCCTATCGATTGCTCCGCTGCACATATCGCAGCCTCTGACTACATATCTCACTCCGTGTTACGGGGCAGAGCCGTTGCGCTTACCAAATTCTCCTGTGAGGGTGACCAAGTCACAATTGGATTAAGCGGCGAGATAGATCCCGTCGTTAGCTTCCCAATTTTCGTCACATTGACGGGTGGCAAGGTTGCGATTGTTGCCGAAGTATCCGCTGTATCTATCTTTGGAACTTAGGAGCACCGGCTACTGGGAGATAGGCTTACCCCATGGCAGCACGGGATTACGCGGACGAGGTAAACAAGCTTCGCGTTATTCTCAGTGCAATTGAGCAAGTTATCGATATCCCAAAACTTTCGGCGGAATTCACCAAGCTCGAAGCCGAAGCGAGTGTGCCTAATTTGTGGGACGACCCCGAGAAAGCTCAAGTGGTCACAAGCAAGCTCTCGCGCGTTCAGTCGACTATAAATAAGGTGACCGGAATTCGCCGTCGACTTGAAGACGTCCCACTTCTTCTTGAATTGGCTCAAGAGGAGAAAGATGCATCTGCGATTGAAGATGCAGGCAAAGAATTGGATTCTGTTGGTGACGACATTCGCGCCCTGGAAGTTCAAACTCTTCTCAGCGGTGAATACGACGACCGCGACGCACTTGTAACTATCCGTTCGGAAGCGGGCGGCGTAGAAGCGGCTGACTGGGCTGAAATGTTGATGCGCATGTATCTTCGATACTGCGAACGCCACAACTTTAAAGTGGACGTTCTCGAAACTTCATACGCCGAAGAAGCGGGAATTAAGTCGACCACTTTCCGAGTATCGGCGCCCTATGCCTACGGAACGTTGTCGGTGGAGCAAGGCACGCACCGGTTGGTCCGAATTTCGCCCTTTGACTCGCAATCACGTCGCCACACATCATTCGCGGGCGTAGAAGTTGTCCCCGTTGTTGAGCAGAGCGACCATGTAGAGATTGACGAAAAAGAGTTACGTATTGATGTCTACCGATCATCAGGCCCCGGTGGACAAGGCGTAAACACCACAGATTCCGCTGTTCGTATTACGCACTTACCGACCGGCATCGTGGTTTCCTGTCAGAACGAGCGTTCGCAGATTCAAAATAAGGCGACCGCCATGAACGTTTTGCAATCTAAGCTGCTGGAACGCCGCCGCCAAGAAGAGCGTGCTCGATTGGATGCGCTGAAGGGCGATAACAGCGGATCGTGGGGCAACCAAATGCGCTCCTATGTCTTGGCGCCGTATCAGATGGTGAAAGATCTACGCACTGATTTCGAAGTCGGAAATCCATCAGCCGTACTCGACGGCGAAATCGACGGTTTCATCGAGGCCGGAATCAAATGGCGAAAGAGTTCGCAGGGCTAACGCCCCAGGGAAATTTGCCGTCAACCATAAGCATGGCGAAAGAGTTCACGAGGCTAATTATTTTTTCCGATTTACGCGTGAATTGAGTTATCTCTCAGCCAAAAAGGCGCGCATTTCCCCGCTCTTGTGGGTGCCCTTGCCTAAACTACCTAGGTAGGTCGGCACATAATCCGTTATGGCGCCGCAAGGATGTACGGGAGCACCAGTGATTCGTTTTGAGAATGTCTCCAAGATCTACCCGAAGCAGGAGCGACCAGCTCTTGAGGGCGTGGATCTTGAAATCGTTAAGGGCGAGTTCGTCTTTCTCGTAGGCCTTTCCGGATCAGGAAAATCGACCTTCCTTCGTCTTATCCTCAAAGAAGAGACTCCAACGACCGGATCGATTGTGGTCGCCGGAAAAGATTTGAATTCACTCTCTGCCCACAAAATTCCAGAACTGCGCCGGCAAGTCGGAACGGTTTTCCAAGATTTTCGATTGTTGCCAAATAAAACAGTCGCCGAAAACGTCGCATTCACCCTGCACGTTCTTGGATATAGCCAGAAGGAAATCAATCGCGAAGTACCCGACGCGCTAGAACTCGTTGGTCTCGAAGAGAAAGCGGATCGCCGCCCAAGCGAACTCGCTGGTGGAGAACAGCAACGCGTTGCTATTGCCCGCGCGTACGTTTCTCGCCCAGCAATTCTTATCGCCGACGAGCCAACCGGAAACCTTGACCCAGCTAACTCCGTGGGCATCATGAAATTGCTCGACAGAATTAATCGCGAGGGAACGACTGTTTTGATGGCAACTCACGATTCAACCATCGTGGATCAAATGCGTAAGCGCGTGATCGAGCTAGAGGGCGGCCACGTCATTCGCGATCAGGTTCGCGGCGTGTATGGATATTCGGGCTGATTGGCCTGCTCAAAGGTAATGGGAGATAACTAATGCGCGCTAAATTTGTAATGAGCGAAGTCCGAATCGGACTGCGCCGAAATGTCACCATGACCTTCGCCGTCATGATTACTGTCGCTATCTCCTTGACCGTCTTGGGCATTGGCCTATTGGCTAACAGCCAGGTTCGCGTTATGAAGGATTATTGGTACGACAAGATTCAGGTTTCCATCTTCTTGTGCGACCCATTGTCGAGCAGTGCTTCATGTGCCGGTGGGCCTGTAACTCAGGCTCAGATCAATCAAATTCAGAGCGATATCCAGGCGTTGCCTGTGGTTCAGACGGTTTATTTTGAGAATCAGGCCCAGGCCTACGCGCACTTCCAAGATCAGTTCAAGGGTTCAGCAATCGCGCAGAACGTTACGCAAGATCAACTTCCACAATCTTTCCGCATTAAGTTGAAAGACCCTACGAAGTTTGCGGTTATTCAAAGCGCATTCGCGGGCCGGCCCGGCGTAGATTCAGTACAAGACGAACACACAATTTTGGATAAGTTCTTCAAACTGCTGGGCGTACTGCGTGATGGCGCACTCTTGATTGGTATCGCTTCGGTTCTCACCGCAGCTCTGCTAATCAGCAACACATTGAGATTGGCCGCTTTCAGCCGTCGCCGCGAGACCGGCGTAATGCGCCTCGTCGGCGCCTCTTCCTTCTCTATTCAATTGCCGTTCTTACTTGAAGGAATTGTTTCTACCTTGATCGGTTGGGGCGTTTCCACCGGCCTTCTCGCTGGTTTCAAGTACCTTATTGATACGAAAGTCGCCCCATTACTCTCGTTTACGCGCTTCTTTACTTGGGGCGATGTCTGGAGTGCTTCTGCATTGCTTTTGTTGACGGGCTTCATCGTCTCGTCAGCGTCTTCAGTGCTGACGTTGCGTCGCCACCTCAAAGTCTGATTTAGAGGCCGCACCGACTCGTGCCAGAATATGCCAATGTCTACGCCCGGTGCTAGTTTTCTCAATACGCCGACTCGAGTAGCAATTGCTGGCGGAACATCACTGGCAATGATTTTGGCTTTTGCTGCTGGAGATTTTGTAGGACAGCACCGGAATAAGTCTCTGGTCGATCAATCAATCTCAGAAGTTTTGAAACACGACGCTCTCGCTCCAAAGAAGAGTGAACTTGAACGCGCGGCGATCAACTCCATTATTAAGGCTACGGGGGATCAGTGGGCCAACTACTTCCCCACGAGTACTACCGCAGCACTCAATGAATCTCTCGGTGGCCGATACAGCGGTATCGGAATTTGGTTGCGAATTAATCGTTCGGGCGTGCTTGAGGTTTCTGGTGTTCAGCCAAAGTCACCGGCTGCACTCGCCGGCATTAGACCGCTAGACACGGTCATTTCTATCGGCGGTGTTTCCATGTCTGGCGCCACCGTGGCAATTGCGGTCGCCGCGCTGCGTGGTGGAGCGGGCACCCAAGTGTCAATGCAACTTTCTAGAAATGAACAGCAGTATCGAGTAAACATCACACGTGCATCGGTTTCTAGTGGAGATGTGGTTGGAACACCACTTACAAATCCAAACGGTAAGCAATCTGGAATTCTCTACATTCAAGTGGCCGCATTCTCGATGGGAGTCGCGGACCAGGTCCAAGGTTTGCTCAACAAGTATCCCCATTCCAAGGGCATCATCCTTGACCTTCGCGATAATCCAGGTGGAATCATCGACGAGGCATCGAAGCTGGGTTCATTGTTTTTGAGTACTGGACCAATCGTTTCCTATTCGGTGCGTGGTGGGGACGACCAATACCTGACATCAACAAACACTTCGCCTGATTTGGCCCCGATGACCGTGCTCGTGAATCGTTCATCCGCTAGCGCCGCGGAAGTGGTGGCGGGTGCGCTTCAAGACCGAAACCGAGCAGTTGTATTGGGCGAGAAAAGCTACGGCAAAGGAACGGTCCAAAACATCATCACGCTCAGCGATGGATCGAAACTCGAAATTACCGTCGGCAAATATCGCACTCCAAATGGACGAATCATCGATGGAGTCGGAATCCAGCCAGACCTACCAGTCACCGAAGACGTTGAAATTGCTCGCGCCATTCAGGTTTTAGGTGGCTTAGCCACGCTCGATACCGGCAGCAAGCAGAGCAAATAGCGCTTACCGAATCCCGCGAGAAGTATTGCGGGTAAACTTCATTCACGTTAAGAATGGAGGTGGTCAAGATGGTCAAAGAGCAAGGTAAAAAACTCATCGCTCAAAACAAGAAGGCGCGTCATGACTACGCCATTCAAGAGGTTTATGAGTGCGGCATCGTGCTGTCCGGAACCGAAGTGAAGTCCCTTCGTGCTGGTCGAGCGTCTTTGGTTGACGGTTTTGCGATGGTGAACAACGGCGAAATGTGGCTGAGTGGAGTCCATATTCCGGAATACACCGAGGGCACGTGGAATAACCACCCACCGCGTCGTGAGCGAAAGCTCCTTCTCCATAAAAAGGAGATCAACAAGCTTTTGGGGCTAACCAAGCAGGGAGGTCTCACGCTGATTCCTCTTTCGCTCTATTTCAAGGATGGAAAAGCGAAGATTGAGTTGGCCCTTGCAAAGGGCAAGAAAGCGCACGATAAGCGCGCCACTTTGATGGAGCAGCAAGCCACACGCGAAGTAAATCGCGAGTTATCTCGTCGAAATTCGGGCAAGAGCCCTTACTAGCCTCTCTGATTACGGTTCGGATTAACCGATTCCCTCTCGGTGCCTTACAATTTAGGTGTCACGAGGAAGATTTTTCATATCTTGCACATATGAAAGATTGACATATACAACTACATATAGAAGAACAGCTTCATAGCACTCATGAAATTGCATCTCGATGCAAAATATGGGGGTGAACGGTCTCGACTTTAGATGTTGGGATAGGTGAAGCGGGCCGAGGAAGTCGGGATGATCTCGTAAACCAATAACCCTGACAAAAAATCAAGCGCCAGTACAACTGCCGCTGATTTCGCTATCGCTGCCTAAGCGATCCACGAAATCCGTTAGCCCGAGTGTGCTCTCGACTCGGAATCTAGCGTCGCTAGAGAGCTTTACCCGATAATGATGTTGCAGGCGTTATAGGGGACATTAAACTGTAACTGAGTTCGTTGATTACTTGTGTTCGAGAGAATCAGAACTGAGAAAACGTTTATGAACACTACGCCCGTAGAAGCCCTATGTCAGTACTAGAGGACCCGGGTTCGATTCCCGGCACCTCCACCATTTCAAAAACTTCAAACATCTCAGGCACCCTCATTCATGTCAGGCAACTTCATTCATGGGCCTGGCGGGAACAAAATATTCCTTTCCGGCGGGCGAGGTCCACGTGCATGAACCGTCGGCAAAACTTTCGAGGTTCCAACCTCCGTGTGTTTTTAGCCGATGATGTCTACGGCAGAGCACCCCAAGGTTCCCAGACGTAGTCTCTCCGCCGTTTTCCCATGCCTGTGCGTGATCAATATCTGAACGCTTGGCCGACTGTCGACAGCCGGGGAAGCGACACGTTTGATCGCGTGCCATCAGAAAATCGACTAGTCCTTGCGGCGGTTTATAAGTTTCGCGACCGTAATCTAAAAGTGTTCCCGATACCGGATCAGTAATAAATCGCCGCCATTTCGCGTCGGCCGCGAGTTCACGGGCCAGTGATGCCGGAATCGCACCATAGCCAGAAAGTTGACCGGGATTCTCCGCCATTCCCAGAAGTGTTGGTAAATCGATTGTCAGATTTAGCGTGACTGGCCGGCCATGTTCCGAAAAATTCACTTCTTTTTCAGCGAGAAAAGCTGCCGCTAGTTGGGTTAAAGAATCCGCGCGCAAGATATCTAGCTTATGTGGCGCGAGTAGGTCCAGTTCTCCAAGTACTGAGTGGTCTCCAAGTACTGAGTGGTCTCCAAGTACTGAGTGGTCGCCGAGTGAAGAATCGTCACGGAGCGCCGATCCGTTGGCGTTATTGGCATAGCCCGTATTAATTCCCTGGGAATGCGCACGCGCAATCCGATTGGATTCTTGGTTTTTACTTTTCTTGATCCGCGCCATTTTGTCGATGGCCAGATAGATTGTTTGGGCATCTTGGGCGGGCAGAAAGGCGATTAAGGAGGCCATGCCATTAGCTTCGGGGTAGATCGTCACGCATCGAGTATCGGCGGCCTGCTCGACGGCAACTTCAAATTCTTCAGCGGCTAGTCGCGCGATATTCGCTCGAACGTTATTGGCGACTTGGGCAGGAGTGTGAAATTCGGCGTGTGCGATTGCCCGAGTTTCGACCTCGATCAGTACCTCATCAGACGCCCCGTTGTGTATCAGGGTCGCGCTCTCACGAGCAATCACATTTGCATGCGCAACAGATATTTGACCGGTGGCGAGAGCCTCGCAGGTCTGGGATAACCGAGATGTCAGTGCACGCGCCACATCGATTCGGTTTTGCGCCGTTCCACTCGATAGCCGAAGGGCTGCCGCAACTTCCTCACGTTCTGCGTCATCGACTCCAGACCACATAGATTCAGCACGAGTTGGCTCCGCCCCGGCGACAGCAAGGATTGCACTTTGCATAAGCGCTTGAAGCCAGCCGGATTGTTTTTCAAGTGCGGCCAAATAGTCAACACGGCCCGAGTAGTTCAAACTATTTGGATCAATGGCTGCTAGCCGAGTTAGAGCAGCCAACCCTGCCCGAGCTATTAGTAACTCGGCGACCTCGTTAACAGGCGTGATTTCGTTAACAGGCG
>DAIPLA010000013.1:0-6848 GCA_036769465.1 Candidatus Nanopelagicaceae bacterium | reverse complement strand
TCGTTAACAGGCGTGATTTCGTTAACAGGCGCAAGTTCGCTCTCCACCGTCTTTTCGTTAGATATATTGATTTTTTGGCTTTCGCGAAAGTGTTCGGCGACCAAGATGCTCTGTGCCGCGTCATCACGAAGTGATTGTGCAAATCTTTCTGCTGCGGCCATGTGTCAATAATGAGGGGTGCCACTGACAGAGAAAATAGTTTCGCTGTGTAAATTTGTGAAGCTAGAATTGGCGAATGAGCACCTTCGAAATCTACAACCAGCTCATCGACCTCATTAAGTCGATTTCGGCTGGGGTAGAGGCATACGCAGATGCTGACACGTCTAAGGACATCGTCGGTCGCGAAATGGCGGCGGACGCCCTGAGATATCGAATTGAAAACCTAACAAAGTTAGCCGCTTCTATTGAGCAATCATTTGCACGCGAGCTTGAAGTCATTCCCGCCCTCGCCGCCGACATTGCTCCGAAACGCGTTACTCAAATTAACGACAAGCTAGAACCGTTTCGAAAAGCGCTTCTCTCCGAAGTTTTACGGTCAAGTCTCGAGTCTTAAAGTCCGACCACGCATTTCAAAGTCGCCGATCCTAAATTTGGCACATCAACGGGACGGACATTTGCTTCCGCCATATTCTCGCCCGTAGGTCGAGGTGGAAATCCCGCGCTTTGATAATTCCACTTCGTTATTAGCGTTGCTGGTTTACCCGACTTAGCCTTTGAGAATACCGAAATCTCGCATGAATATTTTTGATTCGCCTTTAAAGTGGGAATTCTAAAATGCACATGCACATAGAAACCAGTCTCCGGATCATGGGCACTATCGACGCGGATCAGTACCGCTGCGATTGGTTTTGGCGCTGCGTAAGCAGTATTGCCCGCGACTACAATCAGTGCCGCAGCAAGAGAAGCAAACAACATCGAAGTTGACTTAGTCCGGAACCTCGCATCAAATTCACGACCGAAGCGAACGCGTAGCCGTTGCCCCAACCCAAGTCGCGTGACATCGTTCATTGCGCCTCCCGACTCAAATCCAACGATTATTACTTGCCGCCCTCAATCTCTTTGATCAATCGGAATTGTCCGTCGCCGAGCTGTCCTTGCGCCGCATACATCTCCAACTTTTCGCGGGTATCTGCGATATCGAGGTTGCGCATTGTCAGCTGACCAATGCGGTCGGCTGGGCCGAACGCAGCATCCTCTGTGCGCTCCATCGACAACTTGTCGGGGTGATAACTCAGTGCTGGACCGGTCGTGTTGATGATCGAATAGTCATCGCCGCGACGAAGACGAATGGTGACCTCGCCAGTGATTGCCGATGCGACCCAACGCATCAGTGATTCGCGAAGCATCAACGATTGCGGATCTAACCAGCGGCCCTCATACAACAAGCGACCGAGACGACGACCCTCCGCGTGGTAATTCGCGATGGTGTCCTCATTGTGAATCGCGCTGACCAATCGCTCGTAAGCGATAAAGAGCAGAGCCATGCCCGGTGCTTCGTAGATGCCACGACTCTTGGCTTCGATAATGCGATTCTCAATCTGATCCGCCATACCCAAACCGTGGCGACCGCCGATAGCGTTGGCTTCTTGCATCAACGCAACAGCATCGAGCGCCTTGCCATTGATGGCAACCGGGCGACCCTTAACAAATTGAACCTTCACATCTTCGGAATCAATCTTCACCGATTCATCCCAGAATCGAACGCCCATGATGGGTTCAACTAATTCAACAGATGTATCGAGGTGTTCCAATCGCTTCGCTTCGTGCGTAGCGCCGAGAATGTTTGCGTCGGTGGAATACGCCTTCTCCGTACTGTCGCGATACGGCAAATTGTGCGCGACTAACCACTCGGACATCTCCTTGCGGCCACCCAATTCGTTGACGAAATCGGCGTCCAACCATGGCTTGTAAATGCGGAGAGCAGGATTGGCGAGCAAGCCATAACGATAGAAGCGCTCGATGTCGTTGCCCTTGTATGTAGAACCATCGCCCCAAATTGAAACGTCATCCTGCAACATCGCGCGCACCAACATCGTGCCGGTCACCGCGCGACCGAGCGGCGTGGTGTTGAAATATTGCTTTCCGCCCGAGCGGATATGGAACGCACCGCAGGCGATCGCCGCGAAACCTTCTTCGACCAACGCTTCCTTGCAATCAACGAGTCGCGATCCTTCCGCGCCATACGCCTTCGCGCGACCAGGGACCGATGCGATATCGGGCTCGTCGTATTGACCGAGGTCCGCGGTATAGGTGAAGGGAACGGCGCCCTTCGCGCGCATCCACGCGACCGCTACAGAGGTGTCGAGACCACCAGAGAAGGCGATGCCGACGCGTTGGCCAACGGGCAGGGATGCGAGGACTTTGGACATGGGCTAAGCCTAACGGCTTGGTTTACCCGATAATTCACAGTCAATATCCAGCTTCTACGCGGTCCAATTTTGATTTTGCACCGTAGATTTCCGTCATTCCGATTGAGCCACAACCTTGAAGGAGACTCCGTGAAGTCAGGTAAGACCACATCATTTAACTCTCGCCGAATCATCGGCGCCGCCGGTATCGCGCTCGTCGCAGCGCTCATTCCAGCGACGGCCTCGTCGGCGGCCACCACCGCAGCGAAGGCCGGTGCCGCGTGTGCAAAGGCTGGTGCGACTGCAACCGCATCAGGTAAGACTCTTACGTGCGTTAAGTCTGCATCCACTAACAAGTTGTCTTGGGTTGCCGCAACCGCGAAGTCAGCGGCTGGCACTAAAACTGTGCTTGGTTCTGCAGGTGGCGCAGGTGGTGCGGGCGGTCCTGGCGATGGACAGCGTCCTGATTTCGCAAACAACCCTGCATTCCAAGCATTCCAAACCTGTTTAACATCCAAGGGCGTCACGCTCGGATTCGGTCGTCGCGGTGGCGGAACTCCAGGTTCCTATCCAACAACTCGCCCAACATCGAATGCTTCGGGTCAACCATTCACGCGTCCAACGATGTCTGCCGCTGATCAGGCAGCAATCGCTGATTGCCAGAAATCAACCGGCTTCACCATGCCCGCCTTCGGTGGTCGCGGCGGCGGACCAGATGATCAAAATGGTGCTCCAAGCGCAACCGCACCAGGAAAGACTTCCGGCGGCCTCACACTTCCCAAGGCATCTGCAACTGCAAGCACTGCATACAGCGCAGCTGTCGCAACTTACATCGCATGTCTCAATTCCAACGGCTTGACCTCGGTGAAGACAATGGCGGATGTAAAGATGATTGATCCAACGATTACAGCGAACCAAACGGCGCTCGCTGCTTGTGCCTCGCAGAAGCCGGTCAAGCAATAAGTCAGCCGTTCACCGTCGACATATCGGGATAACGCTCGCCCGCGAAGGCACCAATAGGCGCCGCTTCGTCCAACGCAGCGATATCGGCGGCGCTCAACGTGATATCAATCGCCGCGATGTTCTCTTCGAGACGTGAAATCTTTCGCGTGCCAGGAATTGGAACAACATCGTTGCCCTTAGCCAACAACCACGCCAGCGCTATCTGCGCGTTGGTGACGTTGAGGTCCTTTGCGATGCCTTCAATCCGGCTCAACAACTTGAGATTGTGATCGAGATTCTCGCCCTTGAAACGCGGACCATTTCGACGGTGATCCTTCTCTGTCAGAGTCTCGACATCCTTAATTGCGCCGGTCAAAAAGCCACGACCCAATGGCGAATACGGAACGAAGCCAATGCCGAGTTCGCGCACTGTCGCCAAAATGTCATTTTCTTCCACCTGACGCGCCCACAGTGACCATTCGGTCTGCAACGCTGTTATTGGGTGAATCGCGTTCGCGCGGCGAATAGTCTCTGGCTTCGCTTCGGATAGACCGAGGTAACGGACCTTGCCCTGCGCGACGAGTTCTGCCATTGCGCCCACCGTCTCTTCAATCGGCACGGTGCGATCCACGCGGTGTTGGTAATACAAATCGATGTGGTCCACGTTCAATCGCTTCAGCGATGCGTTACAGGCGGCAATCACGTATTCAGGGCGACCATTAATGCCCACCCATGAACCATCTTCGCGACGCTCGTTACCGAACTTGGTCGCGAGCACAACCTGATCGCGCTTGCCTGCGATCGCCTTGCCCACCAATACTTCATTGGTGAATGGGCCATACATATCCGCGGTGTCGAGAAACGTCAGTCCTAATTCGAGCGCACGATGAATCGTTGCGATGGATTCGGCGTCGTTGGACGGTCCATAAAACTCGGACATACCCATGCAGCCGAGACCTTGCGCGGATACTTCTAATTTGCCGCCGAGTACGCGCTTAAGCATTGATGATCTCCTTGAGTTGATTTGCGTGGCCGCCGATATGTCCTGCAGCGGTATTCACGACGTCGGTGAGTGAGACGACGCCAAATTCTGGGTGGTTGCCGGTGCGCGCCCATTCCGCATCGGAGAGCGAACCAAAGAGTTCGCGTAGGTAGTCGTGGGCGGCGATCATCTTTGCGAGTGAGGCCGCTGGATTGCGCGTCGCATATTTCGCGGCAACCGCGTACGCCTCTTCATCGAAGGGAACGATGCCGGGTTGATCGACGGTCAAGATGTTGAGGTAGCGAACCGCGAATTGTGCGTCGGAATCTGCCATGTGATGAATCACGAAGCCCGCACTCCATTCGCCCGGCTTGGCTACCTTGCCGTAGTCGGCGGGACTAATCGACTTCGCGAGATCGATAAATTCTTGGCTATTTTTCAGGAATTGTTCGAGAACTTCCTTCGACATGAGGACTCCAGTTCGTCATTTACATTGGTAAGGGAAGGATAGCGAGTACGCTCCATTTACGAGATTTAGGGTTTACGAGATGTAGGCTTTAAAGGATTCAGGCGAAAGGAGCCAGAAATGGCTAACAAAGAACAGAAGAGCAACGCGAACACCAAGAAGGAACCAAAGCTCAGCCTCAAGGAGAAGCGTTTGGCCAAGCAGGAGAAGGCCGACAAGAAGTACAAGGACTAGTTTTCGTCCTCAAGCAATACGTTCTACGGCACCACAAACGTGGCTGGGGTTAGTGCCCAGCCCGATGGTGTCTCGAGAGCAATACGACCCAAATCGTTGGTCGAGCTATAGCCCTTGCCCGCGAACCAACCCGCAGGGAAGTTGATGGTCATCGTCTGCGGCGTTGCACTCGTATTAACAGAGTAGAGACCCGCGAGTGAAATATCTGGGTGGAAGAAGAATTCCACGAAGTCGTTCGACACTGGCGACCAGAAGGCCGATCCCGTAATTGTCACCGTTACTCCGGTCGTGTCATTTCCGCTTGTCGTGAAACCAATGATGCTTGGCGTTACCGATGTCGTCGACGAATCCGATGCGGTTACCGGCGCGACGACGTTGAATGCCGGCCCTGCGTTCTGCAGATTCAGCGCGTTATTTCCGCTGTAGGTCTGGACCGGATAGAACTGCAAGAGCGGGTTGAAGATGATCGTCGCGGTGTCTTGCGCGGCGAGATAGTTGGCGGCCTGGGCAACGACAACGTTCACGACACACGTCACTTGAGAAGAACCTGTTGCATAAACTTTTCCGTCGGTTGTGACAGAACAGACGCGATCAGATGCGCCCGAAGATGAGACCAATGTAAAGGTGTCGGTGACCGTGTCATTTGTTCCGCCGTACGGAGTTGCGTTTATGACATATAGCGTGTTGGTCTCACCGATGATGCCAGTGAACGTTCCGTTCGGCGTTGGGCCAATGCTCAGCGTGCCGCGTGGTGCGCGATTTATAGTCAGGGTTCCGATTTGATAGCGGACGAAGGAATAGTTCGAAAGCGGACGGGAATTTCCGAGCGTGAGATTAGATCCAAGAATTTCGTATGTGCCCACTTGCGTCGGCGGGGTCGTTGAATAAGGTCCTGGCCAGAAATATCGGACGGGGCGAAGGTAAATTGAAGTGCTTGTGGGCGGCCAAAATTGCGAATTGCCACCCAGCGGACTAACCGCGTATAGCTGTGCCATCGATGACGAAGACTGACCCGTGGTCCAGATAAATGTCGCGCTCGATGGAAAGCCAAGTTTCGAAGTGACGTTGCTCGGTTCGCCAGCGATTGCAGCGACTATGCCTAAGTCTGGGATCACCCAATCCGTTTTTCCATTGCCTGCGTACTGATAGAGAAGAGATTCCGTGTTGGCATTGCATCCGAATGCTAGAAAAGCTTGCGTTCCTGCATAGCCGGTGCCGACAGACAGAGAGTTTGCCGCTGGAAGATTTCCACTACCGATGTCACACAGCTGGACCTTCGGGTCAGTTGTAGAGGTGCCCGCAGCTTCGCCCGCTACGGAGGTGTTCAGCGTTAATCCGTTGGCCCATCCTTGTGGAGCCATTTCTATATAGCGACCCCACGATTGATTGGATCCGGCATCGTAAATAACTACGCCGCCGCCAGGACCGGTATCGCCGAGGTTGCAGTAACCACCATTAGCGCAAGAATTCGCAGGTATTGGGGTCCCCTGGTAAGTGAAGGTCTGAGCTGAATAAGTGTCGGTGTAGACCAGGCCAGTGACGGACGCAGTCTCCGTAAATGTTGAACCAAAAGCAATCGTTTTCGAAGTCAATGCATCGATTGGTGCCAGGGCGGGTGAAACTGTGATGTTCAAAGTAGCAGACGTGGCCGTTTCGTAGTTATTGCCTCTAAATGCTGTTGCGTAAACCGAGCAACCGGCATTTGAAATTATTTGTAAGGTGCTTCCAGTGATTGAACATGTCGAGGGCGTGTTCGAAGAGTATTGAATTGTGCCATCCGCCTGGATGGTGGCGGCTGAATCGGTTACGCCGGTGGCGGTTTCGGCGACCGAAAGAGTTGTTGTGTCGCCGTATCTCAAGGACGTGCTTCCGGCCA
>DAIPLA010000001.1:51347-69980 GCA_036769465.1 Candidatus Nanopelagicaceae bacterium | reverse complement strand
TCTAAAGGCCCGACCTTCCTCCGAGGTCGGATACTTCAGCATTGAGTTAGGCGACCTGGCTCAGACCTCTTGGTCATTACAGTTGCGGGACAGCGCCGGGATTTCACCGGACTTCGCTAAACACCGTGCTACGTCAGAATTAATTTCTTCAGCGGTGGAAAATTAGCACACGCCAACGGCGGCTAGCGTTATTCAGCGCTCTTTTTTCTTTGGCGTCGGCCGGCGTTGTATGCCAGGCCAAGCGCAATAACAACCGCGGCGCCAACAAACATCCATTGGAGCGAATCTGTACCGTCGTGACCGTCATCGATTCGATGATGTTCGCCGCCATCTGGGCCGCCACGGTGATCATCATGCCCACCGTGTTGCGGAGGTTGCTGTGAGAAGAGTGAAGGCGTCGGGGTCGGGGTTGCGATATCCGCATAGGCCAAGCTGGGACCACAGAGCGTCAAGACAGAAATCGCCGCAGCGGCAATGGCTTTACGCATAATTAAATCTTTGCTCCGCGAACGACTTGTGGCGCGGGAGCACGCATTCGACGCATCTGAGTCGAGCGCAACCAGCCATACATTCCAATGCCCTTGACTGACTGGCCTGGGAATCGCTGCTGAACTTCTTTCCGAATTGCACGAGAGAAGAAGAAGCCTGAAACAATCGAGTACAGCATGGCGGCGTACATAAAGAGAATTGCTACGAGTTGTACCGCGCGCACAGGGATTACGGTAAGAAACAGAACAACGACAATTGCTGGCAAGAAGTACTCGCCCACGGTGCGGCGCGAATCAACGTAATCGCGGACAAAGCGACGAACCGGACCCTTGTCGCGAGCAGGAAGCGCGCTCTCTTCGCCACGCATGTATGCAGCACGGCTTGCCATGCGCGCAGCACGAACGGCTGACTTATCGCGGCCACGACTAGCCTTGGTGGCTGGCGCCGAAATTGAATTTACGTTGAGCTTCGCTTCGGCTTCCTTGCGTGAAGGAGTCGCCTTGCCCTTTGGCTCGGCTACCTTTTTGACCGCGGCCTTTTTTGCAGGAGCCTTCTTGGCTGGTGCGCTCTTCTTTGCTGGTTCCTTAGGAGTCATGTCGCTACGGTAGAGCCAGCATTCGCTCCAAGGCAACTTTCGCGTGCTGAGCGACTGTCGTGTCTACCTTGATTTGGTTCACGAAATTGCCGGCCACCAACGATTCCATCGCCCACACGAGATGCGGCAGGTCGATTCGATTCATTGTGCTGCAGTAACAGACCGTTTTGTCTAGGAAGAGAATTTTCTTATCCGTGTAGGTATTCGCGAGGCGTTGGACCAAATTGAGCTCGGTGCCAATGGCCCAGGCCGAACCCGCTGGTGCTGCTTCGATGGTTCGAATAATCGCTTCGGTACTACCCACAACATCGGAGTTGATGACGACCTCGTGTTGGCACTCTGGATGAACCAGAACGTTGATGCCTGGGACAGCGGCCCGCACATCGTTGATGTTGTTCAGGGTGAATCGTCCATGCACGGAACAATGACCACGCCAAAGAATGACCTTCGCCTTACGGAGCTGATCTTCGGTGAGTCCACCCATCGGCTTCCACGGATTCCAGACCACGCAATCGTCGAGTGACAAACCAAGCTTGGTGACCGCGGTGTTCCGGCCTAGGTGTTGATCAGGCAGAAAGAGAATTTTTTCGCCCTTTTCAAAAGCCCATGACATGGCACGTTCGGCATTTGATGATGTGCAAACCGCCCCACCATTTTTTCCGGTGAACGCCTTAATCGCCGCGGATGAGTTCATATAGGTAATAGGAATAGTGCGTTCGGCTACGCCGATACGAGAGAGCTGGTCCCAGCAATCATTGACTTGATTGGCGGTGGCCATGTCAGCCATGGAACAGCCCGCGGCCAGGTCGGGCAACGAAACCTTTTGATTCGCGCTGGTGAGAATGTCTGCGCTCTCCGCCATAAAGTGAACGCCACAAAAGAAGATGAATTCCGCGCTGGTGTTATCGGCTGCGGCTTGTGCCAATTTGAACGAGTCGCCGGTGATGTCCGCGAATTGAATTACTTCGTCGCGCTGATAGTGGTGGCCAAGAACCATGGCGCGAGAGCCCAACGCCTTCTTGGCAGCCAGCGCTCGCTCCACGAGAGCTGGGTCAGAGGCAGGCGGTAACTCGCCGTCGCAGGAGACTCCGCGCTCGCTGGACATGTCCGAGAGGCCCGAACCCAGCAGCAATAACTCCTTAAGAGGCATATCCGTATTCTATGGAGTAATCTTTTGGCATGAGCACTGAGACAACCCAAGACATCACCATCTCTGCACCAGCAACTGGCATCATCCTGACCGATGTTGCAGCGACAAAGGTCGCCGCTCTTCTCGAACAAGAGGGCCGCACCGATCTCAGTCTTCGCGTTGCAGTACAACCTGGTGGTTGCTCTGGTCTGCGTTACCAGCTCTACTTTGATGATCGCGCTCTCGACGGCGATACCGTTTCTGAATTTGGCTCGGTTAAGGTTGTTACCGACAAGATGAGCACGCCTTACCTCATGGGCGCCTCGATTGATTTCGTGGATACGATTGAGAAGCAGGGCTTCACTATCGATAATCCAAACGCTCAGGGCTCATGTGCCTGCGGCGATTCATTTAACTAATACCGCCACATCTTCCGCGCGTAGCGTTTAATACTCGCCATGAGAGTTGCCATTGCGGGTTCGGTCGGTCGCGACCATTTGATGACCTTTCCAGGAAAATTTACTGATTCATTGGTCGAGGGGTCGCTCGATAAAGTTTCACTTTCGTTCCTTGTTGATGGGCTAGATATCCACCGTGGCGGCATCGCTGCCAACATCGCATTCGGCATGGGAGCGCTTGGTCTCAACCCCATTTTGGTTGCCGCGGTGGGCAAGGACTGGGCGGATTACGACGCTTGGCTGACCCGACATGGCGTCAACACTTCGCACGTCAAAATTTCCCGCGATTTATATACCGCCACATTCACAGTGACAACCGACCAAGACCTCAACCAGATCGCATCCTTTTTTCCAGGAGCGATGAGCGAGGCGCGGGAGATTGAATTGGCGCCAATTATTTCGCAGACCGGAACCTTCGATTTGATGGTGATTTCACCAGATGACCCGGAAGCAATGCTTCGACATTCTCAGACCTGTCGCCAGTTGGGGATTCCGTTTGGTGCAGACCCATCGCAGCAAATGGCACGAATGTCAGGCGATGACATTCGCCTCTTAATTCAAGGGGCTACTTACCTATTCTTGAACGAGTACGAATTGGCGCTTGCCATGCAGAAGACTGGTTGGAGTGACGCCGAGATTTTTGAGCAAGTGAAGGTTCGAATCGTTACCTTGGGTTCTAACGGCGTGAAAATTGAGGAACATGGCAAAGAACCAATCGTTGTAGGCGTGGCAAAGGAGAAAGCAAAGATAGATCCGACCGGCGTAGGAGACGCTTTCCGTGCCGGTTTTGTTGCTGGATTGTCGTGGGGATTAGGTCACGAACGTAGTGCGCAAATCGGATCGTTATTGGCTACGTATTGCATCGAGACCAAGGGCACCCAGGAGTATCGATTCACCAAGCCTGATTTCCTTCAACGCTTCAGCGAAACGTATGGACGTGACGCCAGCGCGGAAATCGAGCCACACCTTCATCCCACGCTGGTGGGCTAAAACTCGCTCTCTTTGCGAACCAAGAAAGTATGCGGCTCCAATTGCTCGCTGTAGTTCTTTGTCATTCGTGCCCACGCTGAAATATCTGGCGCGGTGGCAGGGTCATCTGCGAGAAGTATTGCTTCGGTTCCAATCGGTTGTGAGCGAAGAAATTTTGCGGTCTCGATAATTGGCTGAGGGCAACGCGTGCCCAACGAATCGATGATCGGGCGATCAGTCACGGAGCTCGGCCACGCTCTCTTCGATCGCGCGCAATAACCCATCGACTTCTTCCGGCGTAACCGAGTGATGAATGGTGAGACGAATATTTCCCTGAGTGAGCTTGCCCATCGCTGCCAATACATGACTTGGTTCGAGGTTCGCCGCGTTGCAGGCCGAGCCAGAATCAACCGCAAAGCCCTTGGAAAGTAATGAGTTGAGCAGCCGTTCTCCATCGACGTACAAAAATGAGAGCGAGAGCAGATGCGGCATTCCGACTCCCACCGGGGTGGCGAAATCGACATCAGAGATTCGCTCCGAGATGTAGCCACGAATTCTTTGGTGTGCCTGGGCGATCTTTTCGGCTTGAATCTTTTCGTCCGCAACCCAACTGTCGATGGCGAGCGCCGAAGCAATGAGAAGCGCGGTCGAAGAACCACCCGGTGTAACCCGCTGGTCATTATGAGGAAGTGGATTTCGCCAGGTGGAGGCTGGGTTGACCGCAAAAAATGCGATTCCCTCGGGTCCACTCCACGATCGAGAATCCCAAAGGGCGGTCGACCAAGCGTCAGGCAACGGAACGCGAGTTCCAGAAGTAGTCGCATCTACAAAGACCGACTGTGCAACCGGCGACTCTGTTTGGACTACGCCGGTTTCGCCATTTCCAAGTTGCCAACTTTGAACATCGGCCGACATGCCCCGTTGATCGATTTGACCATCAGAATCCACGGTGAGGATTGTTGAGTCCGCCCACGAATCGGCCACGGCGAGAATTTCCTGCCGATCGATGGCGGAGGCTGCAAAAGAGCCGCCAGGTTTTAACAAACCGCGGATGCCCAGAAAAAAGCCGAGATTCGGTTCCCCCAAGACATGAAGGTGCGAAGGCTCCACGCCCAAATGCCCAGCTATTGTCGCCAGTGATTCATTGCGAAGAATGGCGAGCCCTCTGGCCTCCGGAGTGAGCTTTGAAACCCCAGGCCAGGCTTGCTCGAAGATGGGCGGAATCGCCATTTTTGCCGCCGGATGCAGGGGAGATTCGGATGCAAACCAGCCTGTGATGAGAGCCACGCAGGGAAGGCTACCGTTGGCGGAAGACGGCCACCAACAGCACGGATAAACTCGGCTCATGCAATTGAAGCGCGGATTTAAGCTCGCCCTCGCACTAGGCATCACCTCGGTGGCGCTTACTTCGTGCTCCACCTCAAAGCTCAATGGCTTTGGTTATCCGAAGGGCGTATCGAGCACCAGCAACACATCGCTCAGCCTCTGGCAAGGAGCATGGATAGCAGCCGGTGTCGTCGGAGTCTTCACACTCATTCTCATCTTGTGGCCGGTCGTCTTTAACCGCCGCAAGAAGGGCGATACGACTTCCTTCCCTAAGCAGACTCGCTACAACTTGCCTGCAGAAGTTGCTTACACCGTCATCCCATTTTTGATCGTCGCAGTTCTTTTTTACTACACAGCCCGCGATGAATCTCGAATCACCAAGGTTGATTCAGTAGCGACGGCACCACACAACATCCACGTCAATGCGATGCAGTGGTCGTGGCAATTCACTTACGACGATGTGGCCACACATCCAACAGTGACCGGCACCCCTGGCCAACCTCCCACGCTGGTTCTTCCTTTAGGGGAGAAGGTTCTGTACACGCTGACCGCTAGCGACGTCGATCATGGTTTCTGGATTCCAGCCTTCATGATGCAGATGGAAGCGCTGCCTGGTGTGACAAACCATCTTGAATTCGCGGCAACGAAATTGGGCACTTTCCCTGGTCGATGCAACATTCTCTGCGGTCGCGATCACTCACTCATGCTCTTCTCGGTCAAGGTAGTTACCCCGGCCGAATATCAAAGCTATATCTCCTCACTGAAGGCGGCATAACATGACGACATACGCAGAACGCGTCGAAGCTCCATCGAGTTACTCGCCTCGACTTCAGCCGACGTCGAAGGGTCGTCTCTTCATCAAGTGGATTACTTCTACTGACCACAAGACAATCGGGTACCTATATCTGATCACTTCTTTTGCTTGGTTCCTCGTAGCCGGCGTACTCGCACTCTTGCTACGTGCGGAGCTTGCCCGGCCAGGTCTTCAATTCTTGAGCAATGAGCAGTACAACCAAATTTTCACCATGCACGGAACGATTATGTTGCTGATGTTTGCGACCCCGCTCTTCGTTGGTTTCGCAAACGTCATCATGCCGTTGCAGATTGGTGCGGCTGACGTGGCGTTCCCACGTCTCAACATGTTGTCCTACTGGCTTTACTTGTTTGGTGGTCTCATGGCCTTCGGCGGATTCCTATCGCCAGGCGGAGCGGCATCTTTCGGCTGGACCGCGTATGCACCTCTTGCTAATTCGCAATACTCACCAGGTATCGGCGGAGACTTGTGGGTTATCGGTCTCGCTATCGGTGGTCTAGGAACCATTCTTGGTGGAGTCAATTTCATCACCACCATTTTCACGATGCGTGCGCCAGGAATGACGATGTTCCGTATGTCGATCTTCTCGTGGAACGTCTTGTTGACTTCTATCTTGGTTCTTCTCGCCTTCCCACCATTAGCGGCGGCCTTCCTCGGGTTGGAAGCAGACCGAATTTTCGGCTCACATATTTTTGACCCTGCCAACGGCGGCGCAATGTTGTGGCAGCACCTCTTCTGGTTCTTTGGACACCCAGAGGTGTACATCTTGGCGCTTCCATTCTTTGGAATTGCCACCGAAATTCTTCCCGTCTTCAGCCGTAAGCCGGTCTTTGGATACAAGGGACTTGTCGCAGCAACAATCGGTATCGCTGCTCTCTCTGTTTCTGTGTGGGCGCACCATATGTTTGCCAGCGGTCAGGTGCTCCTGCCGTTCTTCTCGTTCATGACCTTCTTGATTGGTGTTCCTACCGGCGTGAAGTTCTTCAACTGGATCGGCACAATGTGGGGCGGTTCGCTCAGCTTCGAAACCCCAATGCTCTTTATTCTTGGATTCTTGATCACTTTCTTGTTCGGTGGTCTCACCGGAATCATTCTCGCTTCGCCACCGTTGGACTTCGCGGTCTCGGCTTCATACTTTGTTGTCGCGCACTTCCACTACGTCCTCTTCGGAACCGTGGTATTCGCGATGTTCGGTGGCTTCTACTTCTGGTGGCCAAAGATGACCGGCCACATGCTCAATGAGCGCCTCGGAAAGATTCACTTCTGGACGCTCTTCTTCGGCTTCCACATGACCTTTTTGATCCAGCACTGGTTGGGCATCAAGGGCATGCCACGCCGTTACGCGGATTACTTGGCCAGCGACGGCTTCACCACGATGAATACGATTTCTACAATCGGATCCTTCTTGCTTGCGCTTTCAATGATTCCATTTTTAGTCAATGTATGGATTTCGCGGAAGTCACCAAAGGTTATGGTTGATGATCCATGGGGCTATGGCGCTTCCTTGGAGTGGGCGACATCGTGCCCACCGCCACGCCACAACTTCACCTCGATGCCTCGTATTCGTTCCGAACGCCCAGCGTTCGACTTACATCACCCACATATGGCTTACACCGATCTAGAGAAGGGCCACTAAGCATGAAGGCTGGTTGGCGCTTATTTGCAGGTCTCGCCGCGTTTTACGCGGTGATGGCGGTTATCTATTACGCAGTGGGCGGAGAAGCAGTGGGCATTACGGCCATTGCCCTCAGCGGAGGTCTTGCTGGCTTGGTTGCCTTCTACCTGTGGTTCACGGAGAAGCGCCTCGCCAACGTTCTTCCTGAAGATAACAAGCTCGGCGAAATCGCCGATGCTGCTGGAGAACTCGGTTTCTATTCGCCTCATTCATGGTGGCCATTGCCAGTTGCGCTCTCTGCATGCGCAATGGGACTTGGCCTTCTTATTGGCTGGTGGTTGACGCTGATTGCTCTCGGCTCTCTAATCATCAGCATTCTTGGCTTCGTCCTGGAGTACGAGAAGCCATCTGCCTCAGCTCACTAATTCGGCTCTTTTCATGCTCGAGACAGCGCGGCTTGTCTTGCGCCCTATTCGGTCCAGTGACGTTGAGGACTTGCTGGAATACCAATCGGACCCGGGCGTTATCCGCTTCATTCCTTGGCCGGTACGCGATCGAGAGATGGTTCGCGAGGCGATCGACAAGCTCTTGGAATTTATCGCGTCTACTGGCGAGGAGCTCAATCGAACTTTCGCCATGGAGCTGAAGGGTTCCGGCAAGGTTATTGGGCAGGTCAATTACATGTTCAAAGAAGGCCATGATTTTCAGCGAGAGATTGGATATGTCATCAATCCCGCATTCGGAGGTCAGGGATATACCCATGAAGCGTTGGTGGCAATGGTCTCGCATATCTTTGCAATGAAAGATATTGAACGCGTTTACGCCAAGATTGACGCGCGTAACACCGCCTCAGAGAACGTCGCCAAGCGGTTGGGTATGCGTAAAGAAGCACACCACATACGAGATGATTTCTTCAAAGGGGAGTGGACCGACTCTCTGATTTACGCGATTTTAAAAAGCGAATGGGCCCCGACTAACTAGATTCAGTTAGCAACTCGGGCCCAGCTTTAACGCTTCGCTTAGTGATGACCGCTTTCGAGCTCTTTGACCTCGGTCTCGGTTGGTGCCGGAATTTGCTCGGCGTTGGCTGCGCTCATGCGAGCACGTAGCTTTGCCTTGATTCCACCCGGTGCTGGAATGCCGTTCTTATCAACCGCAGGAATAGCGACTGGACCTGGTTGTTCGTGCTGGGTGAGGGTCCACTTCTTTTCTGGAGATAGCTCCTCGTGAACTTCGATGAATTCGCCGTGAGGGAGCATGACCAATCGGCCAGTCTCCTTGCCGTGCAAGACGATTTCGCGGTCCGCGCGCTGCAACGATAGGCAGATTCGCTTGGTAATCACGAAAACGATAGGCGGCACGATGATTAAGCCAAAACGAGTGAACCACATGATCTCATTGATGGTCAGGTGGAAATGTGTTGCGACGATGTCGTTTCCGCCGTTGAGCAGGGAAATGATGACGAATGACAATGCCATCGCGCCGATAGCGGTGCGGTTTGGATTGTTCCGTGGTCGATCGAGCAAATGGTGCTCGCGCTTATCGCCGGTCATCCAGGATTCAATAAATGGATAAAGCGCTAAACCAGTAAACATGATTCCCGGAATAATCAGACCTGGAATCAAGATATTCCACGAGATCGTATGACCAAATGCATGCGTCTCTAGTGGCGGAGCCATACGAACCAATCCATCGAGCCAGCCCATGTACCAGTCGGGCTGTGAACCGGCAGATATTTGGCCAGGCGTATAAGGACCGTAGAGCCAAATTGGGTTGATCGAAGCGACCGCACCAAGAAATGCCGTGACGCCAAAGACGATGAAGAAGAATCCGCCCGCCTTAGCCATGTAGATAGGAAGCAATGGATATCCGACAACGTTCTTCTCGGTACGTCCAGGACCGGGGTACTGGGTGTGCTTCTGGTACCAGACCAACATTAAGTGAATGGTGATCAAAGCCAAGAAGGCGCCGGGTAGAAGAAGGACGTGGACAATATAGATGCGAGGGATAAATGCGTGGCCCGGGAATGCGCCGCCGAATGCGAAGAACGCTAGGTACGAGCCGACAACCGGGATTGCTTGAATGATTGCCTCGGCAATGCGAATACCTGTTCCGGAGAGCAAGTCGTCAGGCAGGGAGTAACCCAAGAATCCTTCAACAATTCCGAGCGTCAATAATCCGACACCGATCAACCAGTTGAATTCACGTGGTTTGCGGAATGCGCCGGTGAAAAATACACGGAGCAAGTGAGCCACGATTGCGGCCATGAAGATCAACGCAGCCCAGTGGTGTATCTGGCGCATAAGTAATCCGCCCCGCACATCAAAAGAAATGTGAAGCGTTGATTCGTACGCGGCTGACATGCTGACATTCGAGAGTGGAGCGTATGCACCGTGGTAGACGACATCTGTCTGGGAAGGGTTAAACCAGAAGGTCAGGAAGGTTCCCGAGAGAAGAAGAATGACGAATGAGTAGAGAGCGATTTCGCCCAACATAAATGACCAGTGATCAGGGAAGACCTTCGTCAGGTTCTTCTTTAGCCATTTGGCGGCACCAGTGCGCTCGTCAACGTAGTTAGCTACTCCGCCTGCTGCACGTTCTTTGATACTCATGATGAGCGCTCCCAGAAGCTAGGTCCGATTGGTTCTGTAAATCCTTGTTGTGCAACGAGATATCCATCGGCGTCGACCGTGATGGCGAGCTGAGGAAGTGGGCGAGCGGCCGGTCCGAAAATAACCTTCGCCGCCCGAGTCACGTCGAATGTCGACTGGTGGCATGGGCAGAGCAAGTGATGCGTTTGCTGCTCGTATAGCGCCACCGCACAACCCATGTGCGAGCAAATCTTCGAGAAGGCAATGATGCCGTCATGCGTCCAGGAAAGCCGTTGTGCATCTAGGTTGAAATCCTCAGGACGAAGACGAATCAAGAGGACAGCGTCTGTTCCGGTGTTTTCCAAGGTGCGTTCTGTTCCTGCTGGAAGTTCAGGAAGAACTTGAGCAACAGAACCGACTTCTAAATCGGATGGCTTGATGGGCTGGCCACTGGGATCAACAAGTAGGCGAGTGCCTGCTTTCCAATCCGTTGTAGAGAGCGCTTTCTTTGGGAGTGGACCCAAGTCGCGAAGCAGTAGTAGCGGTGACAGCCCGACTAGGCCAAGCGCGAGACCGAGCGAGCGCTTGATCAGAGAACGTCGACCGAGTCCAGCAGAACCCGCCTGCTCTTTAACGGTCACGACGAAATCTTCGCGATCCTTCTCTTCGGATCGGAACTCATGGCGTTCCGCCACAACTTCGGTATCTGGCATCAGAGTGCGAGCCCAGTGGATGGCTCCCATGCCAATGAAGAACATTGATGCCGCGAGACCAACGCCTAAACCGAGTTGTGCCGCATTTGTATTTCCGATAACCGGCAAATATACGAATGTGGTGGACTTGATAAAGATGTACGAAACGATGGTTCCGACGGTTCCAATGGCAGAGAGCAAAAAGAGAATTGCGACTTGGCGCTCCGCGCGCTTTTCTGCGTCGGCGTCCAGGTCTGACTTGCGATGAACGTGCTCTGGAAGTCCTGGGTCTTGGAATTTCTGAATCTCGCTCATGCTGTTATCTCGCCTTCGATGCTAGCCATACAGAAACGCCAATTAAAAGTCCAAGGCCGAAGGTCCAAACCAGCAAGCCTTCGGTTACAGGCCCCACCCGACCGAGCGCAGCTCCGCCTAGTGCGGGTTCAGTATTCGCGCGCTCAATAAATTTGATGATGGAAAGTTTTTCAGCCGGAGTCAAGGTCTTGTCAGAGAACTTAGGCATTGACTGCGGTCCAGTGATCATTGCTTCGTAGATGTAGTGAGCATCGACGCCCATAAGGCTCGGCGCATATTTTCCGAGGGTCAGCGCACCACCTTGGCCAGCGAAGTTGTGACACATGGCGCAGTTAGTGCGGAACAGAGTGCCGCCTTGTGCAACGTTTCCATCGCGCTCCCAGGAGAGGGAAGCATCAGTGACTGCAGCCGGCCCTGGGGCGAGGGACGCGACATAGGCCGCGAGTGCAGCGGTTTGTTCTGCGTCATAAACGGGCTTCTTGCGCATTGCCTGTTGGCTCATATCCGCCATAGGCATGCGACCGGTGCCGACTTGGAAGTCAACTGCCGCTCCGCCGACTCCGATCAGAGATGGCGCAATTGAACTGCCTTCAGCGTTTAAGCCGTGGCACGAAGAGCAGCCTCTAAGGAATATTTGCTTGCCTTCTTGCACCTGTGTGCTTTGAGAGGTCGCAACGGTTGATTGCGCTGCTGGGACTTCAGCTGCAAAAGAGAAAGTTGTGCCGAGACCGATAAGAGATATGACCATCAAGGCAGGCGCCGCCCACTTGCGGCGGCGGTAACGAGAAAGCTTTTTCATCATAGTTATTTACCAGCCTTACTTAATCAGATAGATAGCCGAGAACAAGGCGATCCATACGATGTCGACGAAGTGCCAGTAGTACGAGACCACGATGGCGGTGGTTGCTTGCTTATGGCCAAACTTTTGTGCCTTAAATACGCGGATCATTACGATCAAGAAGGCAATCAGACCGCCGGTTACGTGGAGTCCATGGAAGCCAGTGGTGATGTAGAAAACCGAGCCGTATGCGCGGGATGAGAAAGTGAGACCATCTCGAACCAAATTCGCGTATTCATAAATCTGGCCGCCGATAAAGAATGCACCCATAAGGAAAGTAAGGGCGAACCATTCCCGCATGCCCCACTTGCTGAATTTCCAGATCGAAGCTGTGCGGCGGGCTTGAAAACGCTCTGCGGCAAATACACCGAACTGGCAGGTGATTGATGAGAGAACCAAAACGGTCGTGTTTATTGATGCGAATTTAACGTTCAGCATCCCGGTTGATTCAAGCCAGACCTTCGGACCTTGGACAGCGCGGGTCGTGAAATACATCGCGAATAGAGCGGCGAAGAACATGAGTTCAGAGGAGAGCCACACGATGGTTCCGACCGCCACCATGTTAGGTCGGTTGACCTTCACGGGATTCGCTGAAAATTCAGAATGAGCGGGGGCGGTTGTGGTCATGGGGCGATTATTCCCGATTTCGACCCCAAAACCGAAGTTGAAGTGAGACTGGCCGCCGCCCCTCTGGGTGAGACGCATCACGCGTAAAAAGTGAGCTTTCTGGTTAGACTTTGGCCATGTCGAGCGACTCGCAAAACGCTGGAATTCCGCTTCATATCGCGGTCTATTCTGATGATTCGACGGTTCGGCAGTCGGTCATAACGGCGCTTGGCGAACGCCCTAGCCGGGACCTTCCAGAACTTCGCATTCACGAGTTCGCGACTGGCCCAGCCCTCCGCCAAGCGATTTCTGCCAAGAAGAAATTTGATCTCTTTGTTTTGGATGGGGAATCAACGCCCGAGGGTGGAATGGGTATCGCCCGTCAATTAAAGGACGAGATTTTCAATTGCCCGCCGGTGCTCCTTATCGCTGGTCGAGTCCAAGACAATTGGCTTGCCTCCTGGTCCCGAGCTGACGATGTCGTCATGCACCCCATCGACCCTTTCACATTAACTGCCAAAGCGGTTGCGCTCTTGTCGAGCACTCGCGTGGTTGCCTAGTGCTAACTAGCGCACGCTAAGCGGACCACGTCATGACTCCTGACTCCCCGTGGGCCCAACTCCATAGCCATCTCCAATCCGGCAAAGAGCTCACTCCGCAGCTAGCCGCTTTCGTGATGGGCGAAATCCTCGAAGGTCGGGCGAGTGATGAGTCGATCAAAGAGTTTCTATTGGATATCAAGACTAAAGGTGAGAGCGCCACAGATATCACGTTGCTGATCGAGCAGATGTACAAATATGCGCTGCCCATCCACGTCGCGGATCGAGCGGTAGATATCGTGGGTACGGGTGGGGACGGATATAACACCATCAATATTTCGACAACGGCGGCGATGGTTATCACCGGGGCCGGCGCGCGAGTTTTGAAGCATGGTTCACGAGCGGCGTCTTCCAAGTCCGGATCGGCCGACGTTCTCGACGCGCTTGGCATCAACACAACATTGATCGGACCTGAGGTTGAAGAGTGCGTTCGCCGAATAGGCATCGGGTTCTGTCTTGCGACGGTCTTTCACTCTTCGCTCCGTCATGCGGCCCCTGCTCGAAAGGCTTTGGGCGCGCCCAGCATCTTCAATATTTTGGGCCCACTCGCCAATCCCGCACGTCCGAAAGTGACTGCGCTCGGGGTCGCCAATAAGTCAGCGCTTCCGATGATGGCCAAGGTTTTGATGGATAGAGGCGGCGAAGGATTCGCATTCCGAAGCGAGGACGGCATGGACGAGTTATCGCTTTCGGCGCCAACGACCGTTATCTCTTTTGGAAATGGCGAGATGTCTTCGTCAGTCTTTGATCCGCGTGATATCAATATTGAGCCCGCGCCCGTTGAAGCGCTGGTCGGTGGCGACGCGATTCATAACGCTGCAATCATTGAGGAAATTCTTCAGGGCAGTAAGGGGCCGCATCGAGAGGCCGTACTTCTCAACGCGGCTATTGGCATCGCGGCATTCAAGGGCGATCGAGAGCTAGGAATTACTCAGCAAATTGCGAATGGCTATGTCGCCGCTACTCAGGCGATTGACTCGGGGAAGGCGTGGCAGGTTTTGCAGGATTGGCGCGCGGTGACCAACGAGTTGGTGTCTGCACGACCCGCTTAACAAAGGCAATCAAATTCTCGGCGGTAGTTATGTCATGGCCGCCCAACCGTTCGATCAATCCATGTAGGACTTCGACAGTAGCCTTCGCGTCATCGAGCGCTCGGTGATTGGGAGAGACCTCCGTATTAAAGAAGGCCGCTAACGTGCCCAATTTGTAATTTCTAATCTCATCTCTGGTGACAAGTAGGCGCGCCAGACTGACCGTGTCGACGGTGCGGTACTTGGGCCATTCGATATCAAGGTCCTTTGCGGCCGCCTTGATAAAGCTCAAATCAAATGGCGCATTATGTGCGACGACTATCGTCTCAGTGGGATCACCAAGAAAGGTTAAGAATTCATTGAAGACATCATCGATGATGGGTGCGCCAATCAGCATGTGGTCGGTAATTCCCGTCAGCTCCGTGATGTAAGACGGGATCGCCATAAGAGGATTGACGAAGGTGGAGAACTCGTCGACAACAACGCCACCTCTTACCTTTACGGCGCCTATTTCAGTGATTCCAGAGCCGTTGGTCGGAGATGCTCCGGTCGTTTCCAGGTCAACGATGGCGAACGTAGTTTCGTGCAATGGAGTTCCCAGGTCGCCAAATTCTGGTTGCCAGTTCTCTTTGATTTCTGGCCGCCAGGAACTCATGGATAAAAGGTAGAGCAGTACGGTGACTGACTCAGCGCGTTCCGGGGCGTGGCACGGTGAGGACTTTGAAAGGTGTGCTTGTCTGAGCCGTGTAGTTGGCGTCAGTGGGTACCAGCTTGGCGGTTATTGAATTAACTCCGTGCAAAGAGGGCTTCCAATTGCACACCGCGGTGATTGGCCCGGCGCCCGTGGTTGCAATGTTTCGACAATTCGGAACAGGCTTTCCCATCGAATAGAAAGTGACTTTTCCTGAAGTATTGACCGTTGCAGTTATAGCGATGGAAGTTCGATAGACCGCGGAGGTTGCGGAGCCCGTCAGCGAGAATGCAGAAAAGCTGGCTGCGTTTTGAAGCACAGTGAGAGTGAGTGGCGAAGATGTCACGGTAGAAATTTCCCCCGTGGGGCTGGTATCGGTAATGACCATTCGAAAGAGATTGTTGTTATAACTCGGGAGATCTGGGGTAAATGTGTAACTAGCGCTTGTTGCGCCAGTTATAGCCGTGTAAGTAGAACCGCCGTTATTACTTCGGTACCACTGCCATGTGCGCGTAAATCCACTGACGGTGCCTGTGTCGGAAATCGTGGTCGGGGAGTTGTGAAGAGTCGAAAGTGTTGGATTTACTCCATAGTTTGTAGGCGTTATGTAACGAACGACGACTATGCCCGATGCGCCGGAGCCCGATGTACCGTTTGAATAGTCGCTGTAGTTTGAAGGCGTGGCCGAAGCGGTGGTTGAACAATTCGCGCTGGTGCAATTTCCAAACCCCGCACCGCCACCACCGCTACCGGGCGTGATTCCGGACCCGGCGACGATCGCGACTGCTGCGGAAAAATCTGAAGCTCCTCCATGTCCACCAGCACCACCAACCGTGATGGTGTCGATTCCGTCCGCGCATTGCCCGCCAGCGCCAGCAGGAGACGCACTGCTCAATGAGGTACCACCACCGCCACCCGCGGCATAGCAAACCTTGGATCCAGTAATCAGATTGAAGAGCCCAGCACCGCCTTTGCCGCCGACGCCGTTGTAGTTAGTAAAGCTGCTATCCGTTGATCCAGTAAGCACTCCTGCATATCCAGTTCCGTTGCCGTTTGTAACCGTGCTTGACTCGCCAAAAGATTTCGCGCCACCGCCGCCGCCACCAGCCCAGCCCATGGGGACTTGGCTACCAGAGCCAGCGCCGCCAACATTTCCGAGAATATTTGATGACACGTAAGTTGAATCCAGCTGGACTCCAACGGCTTTGGAATACAGCGCTCCGCCACCGGATCCATACGGCTGGTTTGTGGCTAAAGGCGCTCCGCCATTACAACCTGAACCACCGGCACCTCCGCCACCATCAACTTTTGTGTTACCAAAGACGCTATCTCCGCCATCAGTAGGACAGCTTGTGGTCGTGACGTTTGCGCCACCGCTTCCAACCGTAATCGTTTCCGGACCGCTCACCACGAAGCCAGTGCCGAAGTAGTAGCCACCCGCGCCGCCACCGCCACCGCCACGAGGTCCGCCGCCACCGCCACCGCCAACAACCAGTACATCTACCTTTGTCACGGAGCTCGGTAAAACTAACAAGCAGTTTGTTGAAGTGTTCGTGAACGTATCTACCGTGTACATAACGCCAGCTTGTTCGCCAGACGGATATTGAGAATATGTTCCGGATCCCATATGGGTCGAGGTTGTGTAATCGGAGCTCGCGCATGTCGGTGCGGCGTGCGCAGCGGGGGAGACGAACGAAAGAAATCCAGCAACTAGAGCAGCGAGCGCCATTCGCGATCGCATTTGGATTTTCACGGCATAAATCTAGCGGTTGAAGAGATTTTGATAGGTGTTGCTGGTGGACCGTACTGGGATCGAACCAGTGACCCCCACAATGTCAATGTGGTGCTCTACCGCTGAGCCAACGATCCTTGCTGTCTTACTTGAGAAATCTTACCCGACTAATTAGCGCGTCCGAAATCGTCTTCTACACGCTCAATATCGTCCTCGGCGAACGAGGTGCCGGTCTGGACCTCGATGAAGATGATTTCTTCAGTACCCGTGTTGGCCAATCGGTGCAATACCCCAACCGCGAATTCGACAGTATCGCCGGGTCCGACTGGTGACTCTTTACCATCGATGGTGACGACGCCGGTACCTTGCACAATGAACCAGTGCTCGGCTCGGAATTTGTGTCGCTGGTACGACAAACGCTTTCCAGGCGAAACCCAGATGCACTTTGTCTTATGTGATGTGGATTCTTGAAGGACTTCGTAGCGACCCCACGGACGTTCTGATTTCTCTAACATCAGGACTCCTTCTCCGACGCCATAAAACTCGAACAGTAAAGATACTTTCACAGTGGAGGTCGGAACGGGATTTGAACCCGTGTAGCAGGATTTGCAGTCCTGAGCCTCGCCTCTCGGCCATCCGACCACGCTGTGGTTCATCCATTAGGTGAAGAGAGCGGACGACCGGGTTCGAACCGGCGACCTGAACCTTGGCAAGGTTCCGCGCTACCAACTGCGCTACGTCCGCATGTGCTTGCCGAGTTTTACAACCCGATGAGCAGGGGAGAAATCTACCGCATCGCGGGAATCCGAACCAATCCGCCCATTTCACGTTCGGCGAGCGGGCCTTATTGGTAACCTCGCCTCATGTCTCCACAGTTGTCGATATCGGTCGATGGGGTAGCCCGTCAGATCGAGGCAGACCAGCGTCCGACCCATATTTTTGCCGACCGCCAGGAAATCGTGGTGTGCAAAGTAAATGGCGCACTGAAGGATTTGTGGACAGAACTCTCTGACGGCGACGCTGTCGTTGGTGTTTCTATATCGGAGCCCGAGGGCTTGGCGGTGCTTCGCCACTCGACTGCACACGTGTTGGCGCAAGCGGTGCAGGAAGTATTTCCAGAAACCAAACTTGGTATTGGCCCGCCAATCACAGATGGTTTTTATTACGACTTCGATCCGGAGAAGCCGTTCACCCCGGATGACCTCGAGAAGCTTGAAAGCGCAATGCGAAAAATCGTTAAGGCTGGTCAGCGTTTCCGTCGCCGGGTAGTTACGGATAACGAAGCGCACGCGGAACTCGCGGGCGAACCGTACAAAATTGAATTGATTGGCTTGAAGTCCTCCAACACCGATGACGAGTCAAGCGTTGAAGTCGGTGCGGGTGAGCTGACGATCTACGACAATCTCGGTCGAGATGGTCAACCGGTCTGGAAGGACCTGTGCCGCGGTCCGCACTTGCCATCCACCAAACACATTCCCGCATTTAAGTTGATGCGTTCGGCGGCGGCATATTGGCGCGGTTCGGAAAAGAACCCGATGTTGCAGCGAATCTACGGAACCGCCTGGCCATCGCAAGAAGAACAGGATGCCTACCTACAACTTTTGATTGAAGCGGAGAAGCGCGACCACCGCCGGCTTGGCGCCGAGTTAGATTTGTTCTCATTCCCCGAAGAAGTTGGATCAGGTCTCGCCGTCTTCCACCCCAAGGGCGGAATCATTCGTCGTGCGATGGAGGATTACTCCCGTCGACGTCACGAAGAAGAGGCTTACCAGTTTGTCTATTCGCCACATTTGACGAAGGCTGCGCTATTCGAAACGTCCGGACACCTCGACTGGTATTCCGAAGGTATGTATCCGCCGATGGTGATGGACGAGGAATATCACGCCGACGGAACCATCAAGCGTGCCGGCCAGAAGTACTACATGAAGCCGATGAACTGCCCGTTCCACAACCTCATCTATAAATCCTCATCTCGTTCGTATCGTCAGCTTCCACTTCGTTTGTTCGAATTCGGAACTGTGTATCGATATGAGAAATCTGGCGTGATTCATGGCTTGACGCGGGCACGCGGGTTTACCCAAGACGATGCACACATTTATTGCACCAAAGATCAGATGCCAGGTGAGCTTGATTCGCTTCTGAC
>DAIPLA010000001.1:0-51247 GCA_036769465.1 Candidatus Nanopelagicaceae bacterium | reverse complement strand
GATTCATTCGGGGGAGCGGGAATCCCCGATTCGTGGCAACGCCTCTGGGCGCCACATCGTTTAAATTATTTGGCGGGCGAGAATCGGCCGCTTCCAGGAAACGATATCGCCTGTCCGTTCTGTCGAATTCAGGAGTTGGAAGATCCTGAAGCGCTTATTGTTTTTCGAGGCAAAACCGCCTACGTCGTCATGAATCTTTATCCGTACAACGCGGGGCACGTTCTGATTTGCGCCAACCGTCATGTGGCGGACTTAACCGACTTGACCGCGCAAGAGCGTGCCGAAATTTCAGAATTGACCGCGCACGCTATGACTACATTGCGCAAAGTCTCTTCGCCAGCGGGTTTCAATCTGGGAATGAACCAAGGCGCAATTTCTGGTGCAGGAGTGGCTGACCACATTCATCAACACGTCGTTCCACGTTGGGGCGGAGACGCGAACTTCATGCCGATTATTGGACAGACAAAAGTATTACCACAGCTGTTGAGTGAAACTCGAGCTGCACTAGCCGCGAACTGGTAAGCGATCCAGATAACTCTTAATTTCTGCCTCACCTAGGTTTATCTGCTCGAGGTATGGGATAGCGGGGTAAAGCAACGCGGCTTCGAATGCGCTCTCTCCAGCAGCGTCGAGCGCTTCTAGATATTCTTTTCGAAATTCAAAGACAAGAACCTTGTGTTCCGGATCGCTTGCTCGCACTTCGCGTCGACCATTTGAATAATCAATGACATCAAGCGAATCGAGATCAATCAAAGCCGTCGGCTTGCCTGCATCGTCGTGCAAGATAAGAAATGGATTAACGACGGGTTCTAACAGTCTTCCGATAATGGGAATCATGTCGTCGAAATCTGTTTCGGATGCCTCGAGTTCATCAACGACCACTATCGAGGGTATATAAAGCTCTCGAGCTTCGTTCCAAATGTCTATGCCCTCCGGCGAGATACCCGTGGTTGCGCTGACGGTGATGAGGAGCGCGTCGGCGGATGCCAGATTGGCCATCGGTAGGGCCAATTTCCTCGCCACGGCCATCGCTCCGCCCCCGTGTGCACATACGGAGGGCTTGGGCGCAGAAATTAGGTCACTCACAGCTCGGAAGCCTACGATGTGAACGATGCTTCAAGGTTCATTACGCCCTCCGATGACGCGGTTGATTACTCCGTTGAGCCGAGTTCTGCTCAAAATGGGAGTGACCGCTAATTCGATAACCATTTTTGGGGCCATCGGCACCACCGTCTCGTCAGTCTTTCTATTTTCGTCGGGACACCTTTTCGCGGGGACGATGGTAATTACCGCATTTGTTTTGACGGATTTGCTCGATGGGACGCTGGCTCGAATGTCTCCAACCGGTACCAGCACGTGGGGAGCACTTCTGGACTCCACGTTGGATCGCCTTGGGGACGCTGCGGTAATCGGATCGCTGATGTATTGGTTGATGAAATCCCATGATCGCGTTCTTCCCGTTGCTTTCGTCGCTCTCGTTGCAGGGTCGCTGATTTCGTACATAAAGGCGCGCGCCGAATCCTTGGATATCGAATGCAATGGCGGAATCGCGGAACGAACCGAGCGACTCATCATTCTTCTAGTGGCCACCGGTTTTGCTGGTCTCGGCGTTAAATACATTCTCGCAATTGGCCTATGGCTTCTAGCCAGTCTCTCGCTCATCACGGTAGCCCAGCGACTCGCCATTGTTTATCGCGCGACGTCTCATCGGTGACAGCATGACGGAGCGATTAATGTATCTGGGTTACGCAATCGCCTGGAAGGTAATTCGAACGCTCCCGGAAAACTTTGTTTACGCCCAAGCCGCGAAGATCGGCTCTTATTTGCATCGCAAGAACGGAAAGGGAGTTCGGCGTATGCGGAGCAACTATGCGCGCATTCGACCAGGGCTCAACGCCGGTCAACTCGAAGCGCTTGTCGAAGCGGGCATGCAGTCATATCTGCGTTATTGGGTTGACACCTTTCGTTCGCCGTCATGGGATCGGGAACGAACATTAAGTACCGTGGTGATTGATCATGAAGAATATTTACGACAGCCCATGGCGGAAGGCCGAGGGTGCATCGTTGCCCTTCCTCATGCCGGTAACTGGGATCACGCGGGGTCTTATTTCTGTCAGACCGGAGCGCCGCTCACGACTGTAGCGGAGCATCTCAAACCTGAACGACTGTTTCAACGATTTCTCGCTTATCGCGAAGCGATCGGAATGGAAGTCCTCGACCTTAATTCCCGTGCAATCGCAACCCTGTCGCAACGTTTGCGCTCGGGCAAGCTGGTAGCTCTCGTCGCGGATCGCGATCTTTCCAAAAATGGCATCGACGTTGATTTCGCGGGTTACCCCGCGCGATTGCCGGGAGGTCCTGCTCTCCTTGCGATTCAGACGGGTGCGCCATTGATAACCGCGTTCGTCGGATATGAAGGTAAAGGGATTCGAATCATATTCGGACCGGAGATTCCGGTTCCGATTTCCGGTACCACAAGCGAAAAAGCAGCGACAATGACCCAGCTGGTTGCTGATTGGTTCGCGGATCACATCGCGCGTGACACCGAAGATTGGCACATGTTGCAGCGCATCTGGATTGATGGCGACTTTGTCGATCGAGAGTCGAGCGCAGCATGAAAATCGGAATCGTTTGCCCATACGGTTGGGATACCCCGGGCGGGGTGCAAATTCACGTTCGAGAATTAGCCCAACATTTAATCGGATTAGGTCATACCGTCTCGGTGCTCGCGCCGGTTTCGGATGAGAGTTCCATCGATGTCCCGTGGTTGGTGTCAGCAGGACGTCCGATTTCTATTCCTTATAACGGAGCGGTCGCGCGCGTTCTCTTTGGTCCGGTTGCGGCCTCGCGTGTTCGGCAATGGATTGCAGCGAATGACTTTGATGTTCTACACATCCATGAACCAGCAATCCCTTCAATCTCTCTGCTTGCCTGTTGGGCCGCGGATGGGCCAGTCGTAGCGACATTTCATGCGGCATCAACAAAATTGAAGGCGATGTATGCAGTCGCTCCGATTTTAGAGCCAGCGCTGGAGAAGCTACGCGCGAAGATTGCGGTGAGCGAAAGCGCGCGAAGGACCCTGAAAGACAATTTCGAGACCGAAGCCGTGGTTATTCCAAATGGCATCGACCGGGCCAAGTTTTCCCATCACTCCTACCGTGCAGAGTGGAAGAGTCCAGGAACCATTGGTTTCATCGGACGATTCGACGAACCACGAAAGGGTCTCGACGTATTACTCGCCGCGCTACCGAAAATTGTTCTTGCAAACCCCTCCGCACGAATTTTGGTCGCCGGGCCCGGCGATGAGAAGTCCTATGAAAAGAAAATTCCCACCAATCTTCGAGGGCGCGTGACATTCCTCGGCCGGTTGAGCGAGGAAGAAAAAATGCAATTCTTTAAATCCATCGACCTCTATGTAGCTCCGAACACTGGAGGGGAGTCCTTCGGGATAATCCTTGCCGAGGCAATGGCCTCGTCCACGCCAGTTGTTGCGAGTGACATCCAGGCCTTCGATGACCTTCTTCGCGTCGACGACGGTTCGCACGCGGGCGCCCTCTTCTCCTCGGAATCCTCAGGAGAGCTGGCCGGCCTGGTCACCGAGCTTCTCGATTCACCCGACCGGCGAAATAATCTTGCGATGGCTGGTTACGAACTTTCGGCAAAGTTCGATTGGAATTTGGTCGCTACTCAAATTCTGGATGTCTACGAAATGGCAACCTCTGCCGGCGAACGAGTAGGACTAAGTTCTGACAGTCGGCCATGGAATCGCCTGCGCGACCGACTGGGGGAGAACTAAATGCACACGAGTTATGTGATCGCGGGTCTCGTGATTCTGCTCTTCCTTTGGTCGCTTTCGTATTCTGCAAGCCGGTTAGATCGAATGCACCATCGCGTGGAAACCTCGTGGGAGCATTTAGACGCGTTACTTCAGCGTCGAGCGGCTATCGCAATCGAGATCGCGCACGAAGCCGGGATAGATCCTGCGTCAAGCTTGGTTCTTATGGGCGCGGCATTTCAAGCTCGTGAAGCGGCGATCGTAGAACGAAGCGAGGCGGAGAGCGGTCTCTCCGAATCACTCAAAATGATGATGAGCGATCCTGCTGAATTGCAATCGATTGACCCACACCTTATCGACGAGTTAAAACAGATTACCGACAAAATTCGACTTGCAATCACGATTCACTTAGAGGCAGTGAATACAACGCGTGCATTGAGAGGCAAATGGAGTATTCGGCTTTTTCGGCTCGCTGGCACCGCGCCGCTTCCCGTCAAATACACATTTGAGGACGACGTATTGTGAAACGTTTATACGTAGCTGCAGTTCTTACATCATCGCTAGCACTCGCCGGTTGCGGAGGGCAGGGTTCGGGTTCTAGCGGTGGCAATGGATCGGTTAATGCGCTCAACGGTGCGCCAGGTATCAATGGCCCTGTTCTTGTAGTTAAAGTGGATGACACTCCACCGGCTCATCCACAAGTCGGACTATCGGCGGCGGACATTGTCTATATCGAACAGGTCGAAGGCGGACTTACGAGACTTGCTGCGGTGTACTCGCAGTACCCAACGTCAATTCCCGCATCCATTGGACCCGTTCGATCGGCGCGCATTAGTGATATCGACATTCTTGCTCAGTATGGCAAAGTCGGATTCGCCTTCAGCGGTGTTCAAACAAAAATGTTGCCAGTGATTGCCGGGGCAAATCTTTTTGACCTCAGCGCCGAGCACAATCCGCCATCGATCTATAGCCGTGACACGTCACGATCAGAGCCGACGAACATGTTTCTTGATCCAGTGGGTTTGTTGAAAAAATCAATCGAAACTGAGGGCAAGTCCATCGTCAGCGCGCACTCGATTGGTTTCCAATTCGGAAAACTTCCGGATTCGCCGTCATGGCGCGCAACGAACAAAGTGGAGACGGCTACCGCGGTTTCGTTGAAGTGGCCGAGCTCTAGCTACCAACTTCTCTGGTCCGCCAGCTCGGGTAAATGGCTGCTCTCTTACGAGCATCGTCCAGACCTAGATGCAAACGGTGCGCAACTATCCGCTGACACCTTCATCGTTCAAAACGTTTCGATAACGGATTCCATTTATCACGACAAAGTCGGCGGAATAACCCCGTTTAGCAACACGGTAGGTTCGGGCACGGGATACATACTTCGCAATGGGCTAGCCATTCCAGCGACGTGGAATCGATCAGACCCAACTTCTGGCACTAGCTGGCGGTTATTGGATGGGTCGCCCGCCTTAATTAATCCCGGACAGATCTGGATTGCGCTTACGGATACCCCTCCTACTTTCAACGGCACATCTAATTCTGCGAGCTCGCCGAGCGGACGGTAGACTTGGGGACTCGCTCTACTTCGTAATAATTTCCCGTCTCTCGCAAGGAGTTTTGATGTCAAACGATTCCTCTTCGGCCCAAGTAGGCACCGCTCGCGTTAAGCGCGGAATGGCGGAGATGCTCAAGGGCGGCGTCATCATGGACGTGGTGAACGTTGAGCAGGCGAAGATCGCGGAAGATGCCGGTGCTGTTGCGGTCATGGCGTTGGAGCGCGTACCAGCTGACATTCGCGCGCAGGGTGGCGTATCGCGTATGTCCGACCCAGACATGATTGAAAAAATTCAGGGCGCGGTTTCTATTCCGGTCATGGCAAAGGTGCGGATCGGCCATTTCGTTGAAGCGCAAGTTCTGGAAAGTCTCAACGTTGATTACATTGATGAGTCCGAGGTTCTGACTCCTGCCGATTACGAGCACCACATCGATAAGTGGAAGTTCACGGTTCCTTTTGTGTGTGGCGCGACCAACCTTGGCGAAGCGCTCCGACGCATTAACGAAGGTGCCGCAATGATTCGTTCGAAGGGCGAAGCGGGCACCGGAGATGTTTCTAATGCCACCACACACATGCGAAAAATTAGCCAAGAGATTCGCCGACTAACCTCGATGCGCGAAGACGAGCTTTACGTTGCGGCTAAAGAACTGCAAGCTCCATACGCGTTAGTAAAAGAGGTCGCCGAGACTGGCAAGCTACCCGTAGTTCTCTTTACCGCCGGCGGAATCGCCACTCCAGCAGATGCGGCAATGATGATGCAACTCGGTGCAGACGGCGTATTTGTTGGTTCAGGAATTTTCAAATCCGGCGATCCGGCAAAGCGAGCAGCTGCTTGCGTCAAAGCAACCACATATTTCACCGACTCCAAGATCGTTGCGGATGCATCCCGTGGTCTGGGTGAAGCGATGGTCGGCATCAATGTTGCAGATATCCCGGTCCCACACCGTTTGGCCGAGCGCGGCTGGTAAGCCGACTCGACCCAAACTATCGCTTTAGTTCTATGAAATTCGGAGTGCTCGCACTACAAGGTGATTTTCGAGAGCACGTCGAATCGCTGAAGAGTTGTGGTGTGACCGCAATCGAAGCGAAGTCGCGTGATGATCTGGAATCGATTGATGCGCTGGTAATCCCGGGTGGGGAATCGACAACGATCAGTAAATTGGCGAAGTCTTTTGGTCTCTTTGATGTGATTAAGGATCGAATTGCCTCGGGCCTGCCCACGTATGGATCGTGCGCAGGAATGATCATGGTCGCAAACACAATTATTGAGCCAGCGTCTGGCCAAGAAAGCTTTGGCGGAATCGATATCTCGGTGCGCAGAAATGCTTTTGGTCGCCAGGTTGAATCCTTCGAATCTGACCTCGACATTGAAGGCGTGGGTGGCAATCCGGTGCGAGCCGTTTTCATTCGCGCCCCCTGGGTAGAAACGTGGGGGGAGGATGTCGAAGTTCTAGCGAGCGTTAACAAAGGTGGCAGTGAACATCCAGTTGCGGTTCGGCAAGGAAAAGTCTTGGCCACCTCATTCCACCCTGAACTAACCGCTGATAATCGAATCCATAAGCTCTTTGTGGAGCAGATAGTCCAGGCTTAACCAGTTCTATACGGTAGTTTTAGGCCATAACTTTTCCAGGCTTTTTAGGAGGTTGGACGTGTCAGGCCATTCCAAGTGGGCAACGACCAAGCACAAGAAGGCAATCATCGACTCCAAGCGAGCGAAGAACTTTGCCAAATTAATTAAAGGTATTGAAGTCGCGGCTCGAACCGGTGGGCCCGATGTTGATGGCAATCCAACCCTCTTCGATGCGATCGCCAAGGCGAAGAAGAATTCTGTACCCGCCGACAATATCGAACGCGCTATCAAGCGAGGCGGCGGCCTTGAATCCGGTGGAGCCGACTGGCAGACCATCATGTACGAGGGTTATGGACCTGGCGGAGTCGCACTTCTGATTGAGTGCCTGTCTGATAATCGAAATAGAGCGGCATCCGAAGTCCGCGTGGCGGTTACTCGCAACGGTGGCAATATGGCCGACCCTGGTTCCGTCTCTTATATGTTCAATCGCAAAGGCGTCATCATCGTTTCTAAAAATGGTGGCCTTACTGAGGACAAGGTGTTGGAGAGCGTTTTAGAAGCGGGCGCCGAGGAAGTTAATGACTTAGGAGATTCGTTCGAGGTCGTTACCGATCCGAGCGACCTGGTGAAGGTGCGCGAGGCGCTGCAGTCATCTGGCATTGACTACGAATCAGCTGATAGCTCGTTCTTGCCTACCTTGTCCGTGCCGTTGGATGCGGATAACGCGACCAAGCTGTTCAATCTGATCGACGCAATTGAAGATTTAGATGATGTTCAAAATGTCTACGGAAATTTTGACGTTTCCGATGAGGTCATGGCATCGCTCTAAAATGAGAACTCCGTGCGCGTACTAGGCATCGATCCGGGCCTCACTCGGTGCGGTATTGCGGTTGTTGATTCGCACGGCCAACAGAATTTGGAAATGGTCGCCGTCGGAGTAATTCGAACGGGGACCGAGTTAGGGCTGGAAACACGTCTTCTTCAGCTTGAATCTGAAATCACCGATTGGATATCGACACACCGACCAGATGTCATCGCGGTCGAACGAGTCTTTTCGCAACTCAACGTTCGGACCGCTATGGCGACCGGACAGGCGGCGGGGGTGGCGTTACTTATCGCTGCTCGTTCAGGAATTCCGGTCGTGATGCATACTCCCTCTGAAGTGAAGGCTGCTGTTACTGGTTCCGGTCGAGCTGATAAGAAGCAAGTAGCGCTCATGGTTACCAAGTTGCTAAAACTTTCTGAAACTCCAAAGCCAGCGGATAGTACCGACGCGTTGGCACTAGCCATTTGCCATCATTGGCGGGGCTCGGCAAACAACAAACTTGCGACGGCGGTCTCGGCCGCTAAAGCGAAAATTAAGGCGAACGCCCGATGATCGCCAGTATCTCCGGGGTTATTTCCGCACTTGGACTGTCTTCCGCGGTTATTGAGGTTGGGGGAGTCGGGATTCAAGTTCAACTGCCTGCGCGCACCGCAATGGAACTGCGTCTTGGCAACGTTGCTCACCTGCATACGTCGTTAATAGTTCGCGAGGATTCCCTCACGCTCTATGGATTCGAAAGTGCAGCCGCACGAGATTTCTTTGAACTATTGCAAACAGTGAGCGGCATCGGACCCAAGGTCGCGCAATCGGCCTTGTCGGTGTTGGGTGAGCGAGAACTCGTCAGCGCGATCTCGACCGGTAACGCCTCGATTCTCGAGAAAATCCCGGGTCTTGGAAAAAAGGGATCGGCTAGGGTCGTTCTGGAACTAAAGGAAAAGGTTGGGGCGCTGCCCCAACACCGCGGTGAAACGACGAGTTCATCGTCGTGGCGGGAGTCGCTGACTTCGGCATTGATGAATTTGGGATACACCGCCCGCGATGCGGAGAGTGCAGCGAGTTCGGTCGCTGAGGAGATTGGTGCTGCTATCTCTGAAAAGCCAATCGCAGAGATTCTTAAAATCGCCTTACAGAGTCGCGGTCGTTCTATATGAGTTCGGATATGAGTTCGGATATGAGTTCGGATCGCATAACCTCAAATTCCGCTTCATCCGAGGAACAGTCGATTGAGTCCGCGCTGCGGCCTTCCGCTCTGGCGGAGTTCGTTGGGCAAGATCGAGTTAAACAACAACTAGATCTTTTATTGTCTGCCGCGAGATCGCGTAACCGGCCCGCAGACCATGTACTGCTCTCAGGGCCCCCGGGTCTTGGCAAAACTACGCTGGCCTTAATTATCGCGACCGAAATGGGCGCCCCGATAAGAATCACTAGTGGACCAGCGATTCAGCATGCTGGGGATCTTGCGGCAATCTTGAGCACATTGGTCGAAGGTGAGATTTTATTTTTAGATGAAATTCATCGTATGTCTCGTCCGGCCGAGGAACTTCTCTATATGGCGATGGAGGATTTTCGGGTCGACGTGATTGTGGGTAAGGGCGTTGGCGCAACGGCCATCCCGCTTGACCTTCCGCATTTCACTCTCGTCGGAGCCACGACGAGGGCGGGGCTATTGCCCAGCCCGCTCCGGGATCGCTTCGGCTTCACCGCGCAATTGGATTTCTATGAGGAAGCAGATCTTGCGCGCATCGTCCAACGTAGTGCGGAGTTGCTCAAGATCGATATCGATGCCGCTGCTGTGACCGAGATTGGATCGCGATCGCGTGGAACTCCTCGGGTTGCAAATCGCCTTCTGCGGCGCGTACGCGATTATTCAGAGGTGCATGGCTCCGGGTCGATTACGGTTGAGGACGCGCAAGCCGCGTTGGAAATGTATGAAGTTGATCGGCTTGGACTTGATCGTTTGGACCAAGCGGTTCTGCGAGCGATTATTGAAAGATTTAATGGGGGACCGGTCGGAGTTAATACTCTCTCCATGGCGATCGGCGAGGAAGGCGAAACCATCGAAAGTTTGGCCGAGCCATTCTTGGTTCGCCAAGGCTTTATCAGCAGGACGCCACGGGGGCGAATTGCGACCGCGGCGGGTTACGCCCACTTGGGGCTGAAGCCGCCCGCCACTGTGCTTGAAAACGCCACACAGATTGGCCTTTTCGACACACCGAGTTCTGATGCCTAGACTTGCCCCTCATGTCTGCCATTAATCCCAAATCAGCCAAGCCAACTGGCCATCCTGGACGCACCGTTGCGATCCTGGCGATAGCGCTAGTCGCATTTTCTGCCCTCGCAATCTTGCAAGGCGCGACCTCATTTAAGTTGGGTCTTGATCTTCGAGGCGGAACGTCCGTAACGCTCCAACCTCGCGCGACAGCCGGTGGAAAGATCACGAGCGCCGCGATTGATCAGGCTGTCTCGATCATTCGTCAACGCGTGAACTCACTCGGCGTTGCTGAGTCAGAAGTATCGGCACAAGGCACCGGCGTTAATCGTCAGATTGTCATCTCTGTTCCAGGAGCTACCGGTCGTCGAATCGTTGATTTGGTCGGTCAAACCGCGGAATTGCGTTTCCGCCAAGTACTGGTTGAGGGCGCAGCTGCCGCGACAAGCGCATCTACTGACACTAAGACCGCAGCGTCACTTCCTACCGGTGTTACTCCAGCTTTGAACGCTCAATACGCGGCGCTTGATTGCTCAAATGTTAAGAACCGTCAAGGCGGCGGTGGCGATGACCCGAGCGCGCCACTTGTCACGTGTAATCGTGCAGGTACTTCAAAATACATTCTCGCCCCAGCCGAAGTTTTGGGTTCTGACGTTTCAAAGGCAACCGCTGCTATCGATCAACAAGGCGGTTCTGGTTGGTACGTATTGCTGAATTTCAACGGCAACGGAACATCAAAGTTCGGCGCGATGACGACTCGTGTAACAAAGTTGGCAACGCCGCAAAATCAGGCAGCGATTGTGCTCGATGGTTTAGTCGTTTCCGCTCCGCGCATTAACGAAGCGATTGTCTCGGGCTCGGCTCAGATCACAGGAAACTTCACTCAAACAGATGCCACCGACCTGGCCAACGTTTTGAAATACGGCGCCCTTCCATTGGCGTTCGACCGTGGTGAGGTTCAACAGATCTCCCCAACCTTGGGTGCTGACCAACTTCGTGCGGGACTACTCGCGGGAGCGATTGGTCTGATTCTCGTCGTTCTCTATTCGCTTCTGTACTACCGCGGCCTTGGATTAGTCTCCATCGGTTCACTCGCGGTAGCTGGCGCAATAACGGTCCTTTCGTTCTTGTTGCTCGGCAAATGGATTGGCTTTACATTGACGCTCGCGGGAATTGCCGGTGCGATTGTCTCCATTGGTATTACTGCGGACTCATTCGTGGTCTATTTTGAGCGCTTGCGCGATGAGGTTCGCGAAGGTCGCTCATTGCGCACCGCCGTGGAAACTGGTTGGGCGCGCGCCCGTCGCACGATTCTGGTTGCAGACTTCGTCTCGCTCATTGCTTCGATTCTGCTGTACTTCTTCGCTGTTGGCAGCGTTCGTGGTTTCGCCTTTACCTTGGGATTAACCACCGTCGTTGACTTGGTTGTGGTGTTCTTCTTTACCAAGCCGCTCGTCTCGGTTATTTCTCGGATTGGCTTTTACGCGCAGGGAAGTACGTGGTCCGGATTCTCACAGAAGAGCCTGGGCGTTTCACCTTCCAAAATCTCTGATTCCATCAATGGCTCTAACGGAAAGGAGGCCTAATCGTGTCGAAGCTTTCAGGTCTTGGCGGCCGTCTCTACCGCGGCGAAACTTCCATAGATTTCATCGGCAAGCGCCGTCGTTGGTACGCGCTCTCCGGTTTGGTCATCATCATCTCTGCCATCGCGCTCGGTACGTCGGGGCTCAAGCTAGGTATTGAATTCAAGGGCGGCGCGTCCTTCATCGTCTCGAAGTCTGGCGGAACCATCGCCGAGGCTCAGTCCGCGATAAAGGCAGCGGGTATTACCGGCGAGACAATCGTTCAAAAAATTGGATCCAACAAGATTTCGATCCAGACCGGCGCACTGTCTAATGCTGATTCCAATGCGTTGCAAACTCAGTTGGCGCAATCCTTCGCCGTCGATATAAACACAATCGACACAACGAGTATTGGACCTTCGTGGGGTAAGGAAATCACGCACAAGGCTCTTTATGGTCTCTTTGGTTTCATCATTGTGGTCATGCTCTATCTCGCTTTGGCCTTTGAGCCGAAGATGGCTATCGCCGCGATTGTGGCTGTAATCCACGACGTCTTCATTACGGTGGGAATTTACGCTCTGGTTGGTTTTGATGTCACCCCGGCAACGGTCATTGGCTTCCTGACCATCCTCGGATACTCGCTGTACGACACGGTGGTTGTGTTCGATAAGGTCCGCGAAAATACTCGGTCGGTGACCAGCGTCGGCAAGGTCACGTATTCCGAAGCGGCTAACCTCGCTGTTAATCAGACTCTTGTACGTTCGTTCAACACCTCATTAATCGCGCTCCTCCCGGTTGCTTCAATCCTCTTCGTGGGCGCAGGATTGTTGGGTGCAGGTACGCTCAAGGATCTCTCTCTAGCCTTGTTCGTCGGTCTTGCGACCGGTACGTATTCGTCGATTTTCGTCGCTACTCCAATCTTGGCCCAATTGCGCGAACGTGAGCCAGGCATGAAGGCTCTGACCAAGCGCGTCCAGGCTCGTTCCGGCCTGACGAATCGTGATGCATCGCAATCTCCGACAGAAGCCGCTCCTGTAAACGTTTTGGGCGAGGCCGTCGACACTAAGGCAAATTACCAACGCGGTCCACGTAACCAGCCGAAGCGAAAGCGTCGATAAGGGATTTCACCATCAGCGCCCATGCAGCTACGAGTAAAGTAGAAGCATGGGCGCTCGGGTTAATTCAGCAGACCCGCTTCTTGCGCCACTTTTAGAGAAGGTCTCTCACCACCATCCGCACGCCAAACTCGATGATGTTGTTCGCGCCTACCAGGTCGCGGATCAGGCGCATGCGGGTCAACTTCGTAAATCCGGCGAACCGTACATAACTCATCCGGTTGCGGTTGCCGAAATCTTGGCAGATATCGGCCTCGATTCATCAACAATCATCGCGGCGCTTTTGCATGACACCGTGGAAGACACCGACTATTCGTTGTCGGATTTGAACCGAGATTTTGGTTCTGAAGTGTCGACGCTGGTCGATGGTGTTACCAAGCTTGATAAATTGACCTACGGCCCAACGGCTGAGGCAGAGACGCTTCGCAAGATGGTTATTGCAATGTCGAGAGATATTCGAGTGCTGGTGATCAAGCTTGCCGATCGATTGCACAACGCGCGTACATGGAAATTTGTTAATCCCGAATCGGCTAGCCGGAAGGCGCGCGAGACCCTTGATATTTATGCGCCATTGGCGCATCGGTTGGGTATGTCGGCGATTAAATGGGAGCTCGAAGACCTCTCGTTTCGAACCCTCGAACCAAAGAAATATGAAGAGATTGAACGACTTGTTCAAGAACGGTCGCCTTCGCGAAGTAAGGTCACCGAAGAAGTTATTGCTGCAATCGGTTCAGATTTGAGTTCTGAAGAGATCAAGGCGCAGGTGAGCGGTCGCCAGAAGCATCTCTATAGCGTCTATCAAAAGATGGTTGTTCGTGGTCGAGAGTTCAACGATATTTATGACCTGATCGGCGTTCGAATCTTGGTCGACGACGTTCGCGATTGCTATGCCGTGCTTGGTTCTATCCATGCTCGATGGAGTCCAGTCCCAGGTCGATTCAAGGATTACATCGCGATGCCGAAGTTCAATCTTTATCAATCACTGCACACAACCGTGATCGGACCTACCGGAAAAGCAGTAGAAATTCAGATCCGCACCTTCGATATGCACGCTCGCGCAGAATATGGAATCGCGGCACATTGGAAATATAAGCTCACCGGTCAAGATTCTTCGACTGGTTCGAGCCCGGATATGTTGTGGCTGAAACAATTGCATGAATGGCAGCAAGAGACCGAAGACGTGGGTGATTTCCTCGACACGCTTAGATACGACCTACGTACACCAGAGACTTTTGTGTTTACGCCAAAGGGGAGTGTTATTGCCCTTCCCAGTGGCTCCACGCCGGTTGATTTCGCATATGCGGTCCACACTGAAGTCGGCAACAAGTGCGTTGGCGCCAAAGTAAACGGCAAATTAGTTCCCCTCGAATCAAAGCTGGCGAATGGTGATGTGGTCGAGGTTGTCATTAATAAGCACGAGAGCGCTGGACCAAGTAGGGACTGGCTCAATTTCGCGCAGTCGCCTCGGGCGAGGTCGAAGATTAAGGCCTGGTTCTCGAAGGAGCGCCGGGAAGAAGCGATCGAAGCCGGTCGTGAATCGATCGCACGGCAGATGCGCAAGGCTGGTTTGCCACTGCAAAAGATTCTCGCGGGCCAGTCCGTATTAGAGCTGGCACATGATTTGCACTACGACGATATCGAAACGATGTACGCGGCGGTGGGTAACGGTCATATATCAGCTCAGATGGTTGTCGAGAAATTGTCATCCGCGCTTGGCACCGAGGAAGAGCGTGCCGACATTGAGCTTGAACATTATGTCCCAACCACGGTCCGCTCCCATGTGGGCAGAAGCACTTCGGGCGTTGAAGTCGAAGGTAGCGATGACGTCCTTGTAAAACTGGCGCGCTGTTGCACTCCCGTTCCGGGTGACGAAATCGTCGGCTTCATTACCCGAGGTAGTGGCGTATCCGTTCATCGGCACGACTGCGTGAATATCGAAGACTTGAGAAGGCACCAAGGCGATCGTCTCGTCAACGTGAAGTGGAATCTGGCCGCCAAGACGCTCTTCCTAGTAAATATCCAGGTGGAAGCCCTGGATAGAGCCCGTCTGCTTTCCGACGTGACGAGGACCTTGTCTGATCAGCACGTAAATATTCTCAACGCCTCGGTGAGCACCTCGAAGGATCGAACCGCGATTTCACGCTTCACCTTCGAAATGGCGGACGCGTCACATCTCGATGCAGTGCTTGCATCAGTGCGAAGCGTTGAAGGCGTTTATGACGTCTATCGCACCAGTAACAACTAGCAACTAGTACCTAACGCTGGCGATAGTTCTCCACTATTAAGCCTTGAAGTCGGCCAAGCCCTTCTTGGCTTCGACGAGCCAAGCGCGACGAGCTTCTGCGGCCTCGCGAGCGACGGTGGCTTTCTTCGTATCTCCTGCAGCCTCTGCCTTTGCGGCTTGAGACTCGTAGGAAGCAATCGCGTCTTCCAAGCCCTTCACGACATCATTCGCGCGTGCGATGGCCGTCGGATCGGTGCGACGTGAATATTCCTCATTAAGTTCGTGGATTGCGGCTTCAACCTTTTCAATACGGGCCTCGAGTGCAGCGCGCTTATTGCGATCCGTAATTCCAATCTTTTGCCATTGCTCCATGAGTGCGCGGAATGACTTCTTGGCAGTGGCGAGATCCGTAATGGGAAGGAGTGCTTCAATTTGGGGAATTAGCGCTTCTCGTTTTGCCAAATTCTCCGACATAGATCCTTGACGCTTTTCGAGGTCGGCATTTTTCGCCGCGAAGAAGGCATCCTGAGCTGCCTTGAAACGCGCCCACTGCTTGGTATCGACGTTGGCCTTTCCACGACCAGCCGCCTTCCAACCATCCATCAACTCCTTGAATCGACGAGCGGTGTTGAGCCACTCGCGCGAATTAACCAACTTCTCCGCCTCGAGGACGAGCGCTTCCTTCTTGGCGGCGACTTCGGCATGTACGGCATCCAGCGAAGCGAAGTGAGTGCGACGGCGCTTATCGAACTTGTTTCGCGAGGCAGAGAATCGCTTCCAGAGTTCGGTGTCCGTGGCCTTATCTAATCGGGGTGCTGCTTTCCACTCGTCCAAAAGGACCTTGAGACGCTCGCTAGTCGCCTTCCAATTTTCGGAAAGAACTAGCGATTCCGCCTCGGCAACAAGCTTTTCCTTTTCTACAAGGGCGCCCGCACGCTTAGCTTCACGAACGGCGGCTTCGAGGTCTTTTCGCTCTTGGTAAGCGGCGCGGTGATCTTCAATAAGGGCAGGAATTTGTTCGACCGAGTCAGCGAGAAGTTTAAGGTCGCCAACGCCGTTGAGGTTCTTTACCTGATCGCGTAGCTTGTTTACCGCTTCGTGAGCGTCGGATGGGACCATCGCGCCATTCTTGATTCGTGAAGCAAGCAAGGCTACTTCAGACGCGACCGATTCAAATTTACGGACGAAATAAGCGAGAGCTTCCTCTGCGGTTTTGCCTGGATAGGAACCGACGGAACGTTCGCCTTCTGCGGTCCGAACAAAGACTGTTCCATCTTCTGCAACGCGACCGAATTGAGAAGGATCACCAATGAGGGCAGAGGCCGCGGTAAGCGGTGATGTCTGCTGTGGAATTGTGGATGGAATATTTGAATTGGTGTCCATGTGTTCTCCTCGGTTGCGCGTCATCCGCGGATGCGGACTCGTTGACTGGTTTCGGTATTTGGTGCAGGGATAACGGTACCCTGAAGCCTTGGAGCGGGAAAATTCGCGCCTAATTTCAGCATAAAACGAGGCTCCGGCAGGAATGGCAGGTCACGATCCACCATGATTCTTGAACAGGTAGTCGCGCCCTACTTCGCCACCAATTGCTGGATATTTGCCCCGTCCAGAAATTCCGAATGCTTCATCGTTGATCCAGGGATCGCCAATCCACATATGGTTGAAGCGATAACGAAGGTGCTAAAAAATTTCTCGCTGAAACCCATCGCAACCGTGATTACCCATGGCCATCTAGACCATACCTTTTCGGTCGTGCCGCTCGATGACGCCTATGGCTTGAAATCGTATGTGCACACGGCTGACCGTCGACTCTTAGCGGATCCATTCAAGGCGCTCCAGCCCGGTGGCATGACGTCGCAAATTTTGGCTGAACTCAATATGAGCGAATCTGGCTTTCGGGAACCAAAGGATGTCCAAGTGTTATCCGACAACGAAGAGATCTCGATTGCAGGATTCACGCTCTCTACTCGTCATGCACCAGGCCATACAGCAGGCTCTGCGGTTTTTGTCGTCGATTCTGGCCATCTCATCGCGGGTGATGTCTTGTTCGCCAATGGAATAGGCCGTACAGATATGCCCACTGGTTCAGACTCGGCGATGCGGAAATCGCTGAAGGAGCGAATTTTGCCGTTGGATGACGAGCTAATTGTCCTACCTGGCCATGGGCCACAAACTACTATTGGCCGCGAGCGAAAGAGCAATCCATACCTGCGACCTGAATACCTCGACGGCGCGATTTAGAAACAGGGGAGTAATGAGTAAATTTCAAGCCCCTAAAGGCGTCAGTGAATATTTTCCCGGTGAGAGCGCGCGCTTTGAATTCGTCCGTAATTCGCTGATTGCAAGCGCCAAGGGCGCTGGCTACCAACTTATTGAATTACCTGTTTTCGAAGATACCGAATTGTTTAAGCGCGGCGTCGGGGAATCGACCGATGTGGTTTCTAAAGAGATGTACACCTTTGAAGATCGCGGCGGTCGATCAATAACCCTACGCCCCGAGGGCACTGCAGGCGTGATGCGGTCGGTTATCGAACACAACCTAGATAAGGGCCAGCTGCCGGTGAAGGTTTGGTATTCGGGGCAATTCTTTCGGGCCGAACGACCACAGGCCGGTCGTTATCGCCAGTTCTACCAGGTAGGTATCGAAGCGATTGGCGCGAATGATCCCGAGCTAGACGCGGAAGTGATTGCCGTTGCATGGCGTGGTTTTCGAGCAATAGGGTTGAAGAATTTTCGACTAGACATCACATCGCTAGGTGATGCACAAAGTCGTGCGGTGCATAAGGCCGATCTTCTCAACTTCTTTGAGGGGTTGAATCTTGATGAGGCGACTCGAGCTCGTGCGGCGATTAACCCATTGCGACTCTTTGATGACAAACGACCCGAGATGCAGGCGGCCATGAAGGACGCGCCTCGCTTGCTCGAATATCTCTCGCCAGAGAGTTCTGCCCACTTCGACCGAGTCAAAGAGCTTTTATCTGAATTCGGTATTCCGTTTGTTGTAAATCCGATGATGGTTCGAGGACTTGATTACTACACCGGCACCACATTTGAATTCGTGCATGAAGGTCTAGGAGCACAATCTGGAATTGGTGGCGGTGGCCGTTACGACGGCCTGATGGCCCAACTCGGCGGCGCCGATCTCTCCGGCATCGGCTTTGGCATCGGCGTGGACCGCGTGGTTTTGGCCGCTGGAGCAGAGGGATTGTTCTCGCATGATGAAACCATGCGCACCGGCGTAGATCTATTTTTGGTTGCGCTTGGCGAGAGCGCAAAAGCGCAAGTTTCTATTCTTCTTAATTCGCTTCGCGATAAAGGCATTTCGGCGGATATGGCCTATGGCGACCGAGCCCTCAAGGGCGCTATGAAAGCAGCTGATAAGAGTGGTGCGCGCTTCTCACTCGTCCTCGGCGAAAATGAACTAGCCACTGGCGAGGCGACGCTCAAAAATCTGAGTAACGGTTCCGAGCAAAGCGTTAGAATCGGCGACTTGGGTCCAACCATGTTGGCGCTTTCCGTAGAGAGAAGAGATTAAGTACATGTTCCGCACACACCAAGCTGGAAATTTGCGAAAGAGCGACGTCGGCGCTTCCGTCACGTTGTCTGGCTGGGTCGCGCGTCGACGAGACCATGGTGGAGTTGCTTTTATTGATTTACGTGATGCCACCGGCGCGGTACAGGTTGTCATTCATGACGAAGCTCTGGCGGGAGCATTGCGCGCTGAATGGTGCGTCAAAATTGTTGGAACGGTCGGCGTGCGACCCGCTGGGAATGAAAATTCAAATATTCCCACAGGTGAAATTGAAGTTAATTGCGAGACGCTCGAAGTTCTCAGCGAGGCGGCACCATTGCCTTTCCCCGTCGACAGCGGCGAAATCGCCAACGTAGGCGAGGAAATTCGGTTGAAGTATCGCTACCTCGATCTTCGCCGCGAGGGCCCTGCTGCGAATCTCAGACTGCGAAGCAAGGTGACATCGACCATTCGGTCGGTCATGGACGAAGAGAATTTCCTCGAGATTGAAACCCCGTATCTCACTCGTTCCACTCCAGAAGGCGCTCGTGACTTCCTTGTTCCGGTTCGTTTGCAGCCCGGAAGTTGGTACGCCCTGCCTCAATCGCCGCAGCTTTTCAAGCAATTGCTCATGGTCGCGGGCATGGAAAAGTACTACCAAATTGCTCGTTGTTTCCGCGATGAGGATTTCCGAGCGGATCGCCAACCAGAATTCACCCAACTCGATATCGAAATGTCGTTCGTTGACCAAGAAGACGTTCTTAAGGTCGCAGAGAAGATTCTGTCGCAGGTATTTAAGAAGGTTGTCGGTTACGAAATACCTTTGCCAATTCCACGCATGACCTATTGGGAAGCGATGCGTCGCTTCGGCTCGGACAAGCCAGACCTTCGTTTTGGTTACGAGTTGGTTGACGCGACCGCGTTTTTTGCGGATACGACATTCCGCGTATTCCAAGCCGAGTATGTCGGAGCCGTTGTTATGCCGGGCGGAGCATCGTCAGCTCGACGCGAGCTCGACGCCTGGCAGGATTGGGCGAAAGCCCGGGGCGCGAAGGGCCTTGCCTATATTTTGGTGCAAGACGATGGAGCGCTTGCCGGTCCGGTCGCTAAGAATCTTTCGGAGAAGGAGAGCGCTGGTATTGCTGCTCACGCCGGCGCAAAGCCAGGCGATGCGATTTTCTTCGCGGCAGGAGATCGAGTCTCATCTCTTAATTTATTGGGAGCGGTTCGTCTCGAGATAGGCAAGCGCTGCGGTTTGATTGACGGGAGCAAATGGGAATTTCTCTGGGTGGTAGACGCCCCAATGTTTGAGCAAGTGGAGACTGGCAACTCGAATAGTGGCTGGACCGCGGTTCATCATCCGTTTACAGGTCCCAAGCCAGAGTTTGCGGATAGCTTCGACAAGGACCCGGCCGCCGCTCTGGCGTATGCCTACGACATTGTTCTCAACGGCAATGAAATCGGTGGTGGATCAATTCGTATTCATGATCGAAAGATGCAAGCACGCGTCTTTGATGTCATTGGCTTGACCAAGGCCGAGGCCGAGAGCAAGTTTGGATTTCTCCTCGAGGCATTCAATTACGGACCACCACCACACGGCGGAATCGCGCTCGGGCTTGATCGACTGTGCGCACTCTTGTCAGGAGCCGAGTCCATTCGTGAAGTTATTGCCTTCCCTAAAACAGCAAGCGGTGGGGATCCGCTCACAGGTGCACCAACACCAATCACTCCGGCACAACGCAAAGAGGCTGGTGTCGATTTCGTAGCGGAGACAATTCCCTCCAAATAGGGCAGACTTCTCGCGTGTTAAAGCGAGCGCACAAGAGGGCGGCAACTGCCGCTTCTGTGATTCTCGCCGTAGGAATACTGAGCGGATGTTCATCCGCGTCCCAGACATATGCGTCTGACAAGAGCGACGGTGTCTACTTCACGGTCCCGCAAGGGTGGTTCGCGCTCTCGCAGCGAGATCTTTCCGCACGAGAATCGCTATCAACTGTCTCTGGCGCTGCAGATCGTCTCGCTAACGTCCACTGGCAGGAAGCGTTTGCGCCCAAGGCGGTTACCGCGGCCGAGATTTTTTCGCTTAAAAGCAATGATCAGCCGACTGTGTACGTTCGAGTACGCGCGCTACTTCCGGATGAAGCAAACTCCTTTTCGCTCAATAGTCTTCGTGACATATTTGTTCCATTAACCACGTGGCTAAACAGCACAAGCACTTCGGTTAACGCCTTAAACCTGAACCTCATCGACGACTCCGATGCTATCCAGCCGGCTGCACGTGGAATTCATGACACCTTCTCCTTCACCGGCACGGATGGCATTTCGCAAACGTTCAATCAGACGAGCCTGCTCTCACCTGATCACGCGATGTTGTACGTCCTATTGATCAGGGCTAAGACCGACTATTACACAGCACATGCCAAGGCGCTAGAGAAAATAGCGAGTTCATTCACAGTGAGGGGTGCGAAATGATGACCACCAAAGAAAATCCGCAGGGACGTCCGAGAGATACCGACCGGTCCGTGCGAGTACATCTCACCATCTATGACCGGACAAAATTCGTTTCACTCTTTGCGGTCGTCTTCTTCATCCTCGTCTGGGCAGCCATGGCCGACAACCCGTTGTTGAACTTTGGTGATTCGGTCAATCAAGTAGCTCGTCAACGATGGTGGCTTTTCGTCCTACTCGGGATCGAGGTTGTTCGACAGGTTCACTTTGGCCTCTCCGAATTGCTATCGCCGTATCACGGCGTGTGGGTCAAGTACTTTGCATTTGTCGATCGAGTGGTTCACCGTTTAAGCGACTGGACGCGTTATCGGATCTCACGCGTTATCAAAGCCCTGTTGTTTGTAGCGCTCTTAGCGGTAGTTCTCGGCGCCGTGTATAAGGAAACCCCGATTAAAGCGCTTTTCCTCGCGCCGAAGGCGCTATGGTCCGCTTTGCCGATGATTGGGCAACTTGCTTTCGCAGTGGTCTTTATTGTTATTCAATTCGTTGCGATGTTCTGGTTCCTCAGTCGCGGAGGTATCGACACTTATTTCCCGGATGACATTCGTACGAGATTCTCGGATGTATGGGGTCAAGATCACGTCTTGGATCGGATTAGAGAGAACTTGCTCTTTTTAGAGGACCCAGCATCTATCGAAGCACACGGTGGTTACGTACCCGGCGGCATTCTTTTGTGGGGTCCTCCCGGTACCGGAAAGACACTGATGGCCGAGTCGATGGCGGGGGAGAGCGGCAAGCCGTTCGTCTTTGTTGATCCCGGTGCGTTCACCAACATGTTCTTCGGTGTCGGCGTCATGAAGGTCAAATCACTTTTCCGGAAGCTCCGCAAATTGGCACTCCGCTACGGTGGTGTGGTTGTGTTTTTCGATGAAGCCGATTCGTTAGGGAACCGCGGAATTGCGACAACGGGTGGGTCGATGGCAAACACAATATCCATTACCAAGTCATCGTCGGTATTTGGGACGGCATGTCATGGCGGTCACTATCTCTCGCCAATCACATCCAATCTCTTGGTCCGGGAACGCTTCGTTGCAAATTCCGCAGCCGGAATGGGTGGCGGTGGAATGGGAACTCTTCAGGCTTTGCTCACTGAACTGAGCGGTCTAAAAAAGCCACGCGGTTTCTTTAATCGTATCGTTCGTCGCACATTGGGGCTCCGTCCGAAAAATCCACCCAAGTATCGAATCTTGGTCGTGATGGCGACGAATATGCCGGAGGCGTTGGACGAGGCGTTGCTTCGCCCGGGTCGAATCGATCGAATGTATCGAGTTGGTTATCCAAGCAAGGCTGGTCGTATTCGTACGTACGAAGGTTACTTGGCAAAGGTAAGCCATAGCTTGTCGGCGGAAGAGATTGATAAGTTAGCGACTATTACTCCTTACGCCACGGGTGCGACTATTAAGGACACCATCAACGAAGCACTTATTATGGCGATTCGTAATGGACGTACCTCCATTACCTGGGCGGATGTCATCCGAGCCAAGCAATTGAAGGATTTGGGTCCCGCGGAAGATGTGGAGTACATCGAAAGAGAGCGACACGCGGTAGCAGTGCACGAGGCGTGTCACGGTGTTATGGCATTTTTGCAAAGAGAACACATGGCAATTGATTTGGCGACGATCGAGAAGGGCTCCGACTATCTCGGCATGGTGGCGAGCATCCCGCCCGATGATCAATTCACGCACTGGCGGACCGAATACGAGGCCGACATTCTTGTCTCCCTTGCCTCGCTTGCTGGCGAGCGATATTTCTTTAACGGAGACAACTCATCCGGCGTATCCGGCGACTTGGAAAGCGCGACAACAGTTGCAAGTTTTATGGAAGGCCATTGGGGCATGGGCTCCACCGTCTCTTCACACGCATCTAATCGACGATTCGAAGTTGGAGCGCCCGGTGGCGGAAAGCCAAGGGATGCCAAGGAGGGTTCCGCAGAGCTACGTCGCGCCCTGGCGGATCGAATCGAGGATAACCTTTCAAAATTGTTGACCAAGGCCGAGGAAATTCTTGTCGAGAATCGAACAAAAGTTCTCTCCTTGGCCCATGCGCTCGAGGTACACAAGACAATTTCGGGTGAGGATGTGACGGCGGTGATGACCGGAGTCGTCGGTCCATTGGTTGATGGGCGGCCGTACTCCAACCCCGAAAACCTCGAAAAAATTGAGAAATATCACGAGGCCGCGGTGAAGGCTCATCTCCATCATCGAAAGCCGGAAGTCGAGATTCCGATTTTCCACGAGTAGTAAGCGAATTCAGGTACTCTCTGGCCATGGGTCCTGGTGGAATAGCAACAATCATCGCCGCATCGGCGCTAGCGATAATCGCCTTAGCGTTTGGCTATGCCATCGTTCGGCTCGGCCGGCTTATCGATCAAGCCAGCAAAGCAATTGAGTCGCTCGTTGATGAGACCACTCCACTTTTAGAAGAAGTGACTACAACCGTCGCGCTCATTAACGGACCGCTGACCAGCATTAATAAAATTTCCAAGTCGGTTGAGGACGTCTCCTCCAAGATTTCTGGCGCTACTGAAACCCTGCTCGACAAGAATTCGACCGCGATGAAATTGGCTTCCGGCGTCCTTGGTTTAGTTCAAGCAAAGCGTGCCCATTCCGAGAAGAAAGAAGAGCGCACCGACGGGGCTAAAGTCGCTCGGACTCCACGAACTCCGCGTTCTCGTTCAGCCGCCAAATCGGCCACGGAGAACGAATAGGTCGTGGAATCCGCTGAAATCCGATCCCGCTGGCTGAAATTCTTCGAATCAGGCAACAGCCAGGGTCTCACTCACACAGTAGTTCCGTCCGCCTCTCTTATCGCAGACGATCCAAACCTCCTCTTAGTAAACGCTGGCATGGTTCCGTTCAAGCCGCTCTTTCTTGGTGAGATAACGCCGCCATATCTTCGAGCAACTTCTGTACAGAAATGCGTTCGCACATTAGATATCGATGAAGTTGGAAAAACAACTCGTCACGCATCGTTTTTCCAGATGTGTGGCAACTTCTCGTTTGGGGATTATTTCAAAGAGGGAGCTATCAAGCTTGCCTGGGAGCTTCTTACGAAACCAACGTCGGAGGGCGGATATGGTTTCCCGGAGGAGAAACTCTGGGTTACCGTTTTCCAGAACGACGATGAAGCGGCGGATATTTGGCACAAGCAGGTTGGCGTCCCCAAAGAGCGAATTCAACGCCGGGGGATGGCAGATAACTTCTGGTCGATGGGCGTTCCCGGACCGTGTGGACCGTGTTCAGAAATTTATTACGACCGCGGCCCTGCCTATGGTGTAGACGGTGGTCCGATTGCGGACGAGAACCGTTACCTAGAAATTTGGAATCTCGTTTTCATGCAAAACGAGCGCGGCGCTGGGGGCGGTAAAGATGATTATCCAATCATCGGAGAATTGCCCGCTAAGAACATTGATACCGGTTTAGGCTTAGAGCGCACGGCAGCGTTGTTGCAGGGCGTTGAAAACATTTACGAGATCGATACAACGATGAAGATTCTCTCTCGGGCGGCGGAGCTTTCCGGAGTCACTTACGGTCGAAACGCTAAGAGTGACGTCTCATTGCGGGTCGTTGCAGACCACGCTCGTACCTCGCTGATGCTGATTGGCGATGGCGTTCTCCCGGGCAATGAAGGACGAGGCTATGTTCTTCGTCGAATGATGCGTCGCACCATCAGAAACATGCGGCTCTTGGGTTCGCACGAGCCCACCACGCGCGAATTGATTCTTGCATCGATCGACGCAATGGGCCCGCAATATCCAGAGCTTGTCGAGCAACAGGAGCGGATCCTGGCGGTAGCTGTCAACGAAGAAGATTCGTTCACAGCTACGCTGAAGAGCGGCACGCAAATTTTTGATGTGGCGGCCAGCGATGTGAAAAGTAAGAGCGACACCCGCTTGTCTGGGGATACCGTCTTCAAGCTGCACGATACTTATGGTTTTCCGTTTGACCTAACGTTGGAAATGGCGTCAGAGGCCGGATTATCGGTTGATGAAGACGGCTTTAGACGCCTGATGAAGGAGCAAAAGGACCGAGCGAAGGCAGATGCGCGGGCTAAGAAAACTGGTCACACCGACGTCAGTGTCTATAAGGGCATCGTTGATAGCGCTGGCAAAACGACCTTTACTGGTTATACCGATATTGAAGGTGAAGCCCGAGTCGTCGCACTATTGGTCGACGGCAAGTCGGTTAGTGAAGTTCAGCCAGGGAGCGACGTCGAAATCGTTCTGGATCGAACTCCCTTTTACGCTGAAGGCGGCGGACAGTTGCCTGATGGCGGCTTTATCAAGCTCGGAAACGGTGCGCTACTCGAGATTGATGATGTGCAAGCTCCGGTGCCTGGCTTGTATGTACACCGCGGACAGTTAGTGAGTGGTGTCGCGAAGTCCAGCGATGAGGCATACGCGGCCATCGATCGCGAACGACGATTTGCGATTTCCCGAGCGCACACCGCGACACATATGGTTCACAAAGCATTCCGCGAAGCGTTAGGCGAAACCGCGACCCAAGCTGGATCGGAAAATGCGCCAGGTCGGTTTAGATTTGATTTCCCAGCTAATGGTTCGGTACCACCGTCCGTGTTGTCGGATGTTGAGTCGCGCGTTAACTCGCTGCTGCTTGAAAATTTGCAGGTGACGGCTAAGACGATGACTCAACCAGAAGCGAAGGCGATGGGCGCCATGGCGCTCTTCGGAGAGAAGTATGGCGACCAAGTTCGCGTCGTTAGCGTGGGGGATTGGGCACATGAGCTTTGCGGCGGTACCCACGTATCTGCCTCTGGCCAGCTTGGCGTCGTCAAATTACTTTCGGAAGCGTCGATTGGAGCAGGTGTGCGTCGCGTTGAAGCGCTCGTTGGTTACGACGCTTACTCGTATTTGGCGCGTGAGCACGTGCTTTTGAATTCCCTGACCGAAATCATTAAGGGTTCGCGGACTGAAGAGCTACCGGAAAGAATCAATGATTTGATTCTTAAGCTTCGTGGCGCGGAAAAGGAATTGGCGACTATTAGAGGGGCCGCGGTTCTTTCGTCGGCTGGAAAACTTGCTGATTGCGCAAAGACGGTATCGGACTTCAACGTAATTGCGGAAAGACTTGATGTCGAAGCAACCGCGGATGATTTGCGCACGTTGGCGTTGGATCTTCGTAACCGAGTATCGGACTCAATCGTCGTCCTTGCCTCTGCTGGTTCGGAGAAGGTGACATTGGTTGCATGCGTTTCTGAGTCGGCTCAAAAGGCTGGCGCTAAAGCGGGAGATTTGGTGAAGATTGGTTCAGTTATCCTCGGCGGAGGCGGCGGCGGGAAACCTGACTTTGCCCAAGGCGGCGGCACTGATGCCGCAAAAATACCGCTTGCGCTCGATGAGATCGTCAAAAGTATTCATTCGTTAGGCAAGTAGTGGATAAGGGTCGTCGCCTCGCTTTTGATTACGGCGATGTTCGAATCGGAGTCGCGGTCAGCGACCCTGAAGGAATAGTCGCGTCCCCAAGGGATTTTATTGAAAATGTTGCCAGCAAGGATGACGTGGCCTTTATCCGATCGCTCCGGGAGCTGATGGAAGAAGTACAACCCATCTACGTTGTCATTGGTCTACCACTCCACCTTCATGGGGGAACAAGTGCAAAATCGGAATCCGTGCGTGCATTCGCCGGGCTTGTTGCTCAAATTACGGACGCAAAAATCTTTTTTGTGGACGAACGCCTATCCACGGTTAACGCCGCCGCCTCGCTCCGCGCTGCTGGCAAGAGCGCTAAAACGTCTAAGGGTCTAATCGATTCCGCCAGTGCTGCAACCATCTTAGAAGCGGCCTTAATGGCTGAAAAATCTCAGGGCCAGCCGTCACCGTTACATTTTGGGGATACGTCATGACGCCAAGAGCTAGGCGGGCGACGTGGGCGGTCGCAGTACTCTTGGCGATCTTTCTCGTTGGTACTTTCACACTGATTCATAAAAACGATGATTTTCCTACCGGTCAGGCCGGTCCACGAGTTGATATCTCTGTCTCGTCCGGCGCAACCGGCAGCGCTATAGCCTCACTGTTGGCCAAGGCTGGCGTCGTGAAGAGTGCGACTCGCTTCGTCGCAGAAGAGTTGAAAAATCCGAAGTCGCAAGGGATAAGCCCGGGCGTACATTCCATTGAATCTCATGTTCCGTCGTCTCTCGCATTGTCCGAAATGTTGGATCCTAAATTCGTGCGAGGACTTATTCGAGTTCGGGAGGCGTCTACTGTTCAGGATGTTCTTGCGGCCTTAAAATCGGCACCGACTATCGCCTTCAACTACACCCCGCAAGCCACTTTCAAACTTCCAGCGTTCGTTCCTACGAAAAATCTTGAGGGAATTCTGGCCCCAGCCGATTACGCCTTCGCCAATGGCACCACCGCGACCACGGCGCTCCAGTCAATGATTGAAAAGTTTTCTCAAAATATGGCTTCCGATGGGTTACTTGCTGGCTTCGAAAGATACAACGCATACCAAGTATTGACGGTCGCCTCGATGATTCAGATTGAAGGCGATCCGGTTGACTATCCAAAGGTTGCCGCAGTGATCTATAACCGGTTGAGAATCGGTATGGCGCTCCAGCTGAACTCCACGGTTCAATACGCGGCCCATCTTCGCGGGAAAATCGCCTTATCCAGTTCAGCCACACAGATAGCTTCCCCATATAACACTTACCGAAATGTCGGACTTCCCCCAACGCCGATCTCCAATCCGAGTCTTGCTGCGATTTCTGCTGCGCTCCACCCGGCTTCGGGAGATTGGTTGTATTTCATTACTGTACAACCGCACGACACTCGCTTTACGAATTCATACCCTGAATTCGAAGCTTGGGTTTCTCTCTATAATAAATATCTTCGTGCGGGAGCGTTCAAATGATCAAGGCAGCGGTTCTGGGATCACCGATTGATCACTCACTCTCGCCGGCACTTCACGCCGCCGCGTACCGATCGCTCGATATTCCGGCCGAGTACGATCGCTTTAACGTAGGAATCGAAAATTTCGCCAGTTTTTTATCCGGCCACGAGGACTATGACGGTTTCTCGCTGACGATGCCTCTAAAGGAAATCGCGGTTGATTTCGCTCACGAGGTACCTGAAATCGATAAGCGAATGATTTCAATCAACACTCTGGTGAAACGCACATTTGGTTGGTACGGATGTTCGACAGACCGATTGGGAATCGCTCGATTGCTGGGGCATGCAGAACTTAAGAGCGCTGCGGTCATTGGTGCCGGGGGCACGGCTCGTTCTGCGTTAGCCGCGATTGAAGGTATTGACCTATCGATTCCCGTCACCGTCTTTGTGCGCAATCTCGCCAAGGCTGAGCAGCTCGTCGCTTCAAGCAAGCTCCAAAATCTTTCGATCAAGCCTCTTTCCGACCTGGAGTTAGAGAGCTTCAGCGCTATTGTTCAAACAACTCCTGCAGGTGCGATAGATCCGTATCTAACACAGGTTGAGCGCGTTAACGGGTTGTTGATTGAAGCGATTTATCAACCCTGGCCGACGCAGCTCGCTTCCATCTTTGCCGCTGCGGGGGAGAGGGTGCTTTCGGGGCGCGATATGTTAATTGAACAAGCGATATTCCAAGTTGAACTATTCACCGGGGTTTCGGTGGACCACTCTGAGATACGGACTGTGATGCGAGAGGCACTTACTGGGATCTAGTTTTCTCTATCCACAGATCATCGGTTACCTCGTGACTAGTGGAAATAGGCGGATAGCCTTCGAATATGCGCTTCGCTCTGGTCACGCTATTTCTGGCACGGGTGGCGTACACGGATTTTCGAAAAAGAAAAATCTTCAACCGTGATCTTCTCTTCGCGCTTGCAGTGGTTTGTGTCATTCGAATTCCGTTGCACTATCTCTTCGCAGTCGAGGTTTTCGGTTCGTTACTGGCCATGCGCCTCTGCTCTCGAGGCGGAATTGGGTTCGGCGATGTCAAAGCTCTCTCGCTTCTGGCCGGATGCCTTGAGTCTGGCAATCGGTTCCTGGGACTTGTGACATATGCACTCATCGCCAGCGTGATCTATGTGACCTACCGCAAGCTTCACCAGGATTCATCGCCACGTTCTATCCCGCTTGGACCATTCCTGCTTTGTGGAAGCCTTATTCAGGCCGTATTAGCCTGAATTTACGACGCAGATACCTCGAGTTCTGACAGAATACCTTCCTGATAGTTCTTCAATATAACTAGGTGGAGCGTCCGCGAGGTATGTATTAGGGAGTGGTGAGAAATGATTCGCTGGTTAACCGCGGGGGAATCACACGGTCCTGCATTAACCGCAATCCTTGAAGGCATGCCGGCGCATATAGAGATTTCCACCTCAATGATCGATGCCGACCTCCGTCGTCGTCGCTTAGGTTTCGGACGCGGGGCACGTCAAAATTTTGAGGCCGATGCGGTCACCATTCTTGGTGGAGTTCGGCATGGAAAATCACAGGGCGGACCGATTGCGCTCAACATCGCCAATTCAGAATGGCCCAAATGGTCCAAGGTGATGTCGGCGGATGAAGTGGATTCGGATGAACTAGCCGCTCTTGCTCGAAACGCACCACTCACTCGACCACGTCCGGGTCACGCTGATCTGGTGGGCATGCAGAAATACGACTTTGACGATGCTCGTCCAATACTCGAACGCGCAAGCGCTCGAGAGACCGCCGCACGCGTTGCGCTGGGAGCGGTTGCCCGTGCCTTCCTTAAGCAAAGCGTGGGAATCGAAATACTGAGCCATGTTCTTTCAATTGGAGCCGTCGCAGTACCAGATGACACCGCTGTTCCATTATTTGCTGAGATGAGTCGTATCGACGAGGATCCAGTCCGCTGCGCAGACCCTGTAACGAGTGCTGCAATGGTCGCGGAAATTGAAGACGCGCATTCATCAGGCGACACTCTGGGTGGAGTTGTAGAAGTCGTTGCGTATAACGTTCCGGCAGGCCTTGGGTCGCACACGCATTGGGATCGCCGCCTAGATTCAAAACTTGCTGGTGCACTTATGGGAATTCAAGCGATCAAGGGCGTTGAAGTGGGAGATGGCTTTGCAACAGCCCGCCGACGCGGATCGGTTGCACATGACGAGATTGAAAAGAATGCGGCGGGGGAGATTGTTCGCCGCACCGATCGAGCCGGTGGCACCGAAGGTGGAATGAGTAACGGAGAACTCCTGCGAGTTCGCGCGGCTATGAAGCCGATCTCAACCGTACCCAAGGCGCTCGACACTATCGATGTTTCTACCGGTGAGCCGGCGAAGGCAATTAACCAGCGTTCCGATGTGTGTGCCGTTCCTGCCGCGGGAATAGTCGCTGAAGCGATGGTGGCCTTGGTGTTGGCAGATGCCGTCATAGAGAAATTCGGCGGCGATAGCGTTGGCGAAGTAAATCGAAACTTCGAAAGCTACATTTCTTCAATGAGAATTAAGTAAGCGAAGTTTTCCATGCCCTGTGTTGTATTGATTGGTCCTCCGGGGTCAGGAAAATCAACGGTTGGTAAGGCGCTAGCTCGAAAGCTGCATTGTGCGTTCCGGGATACCGATACAGAAGTAGAGACGGTTGCGGGAAAGTCCGTATCAGCAATATTTGTTGAGGACGGCGAAAAGAGATTTCGAGAGCTCGAAGAGCGAGTGGTTCTCGAGAACCTGACCTCCTTCGACGGCGTTTTGGCGTTGGGTGGTGGCTCGGTGATGACGGAATCCGTAGCGGGCGTACTTCGCGGCAACCAATTGCGGGTTGTTTATCTCGAGGTTTCCTTGGCTCAGGCGGCTCCTCGCGTGGGTTTCAACAAGGATCGGCCGCTTCTTTTAGTAAATCCTCGCGCCCAGTGGCAGGCGTTGATGGAAGTTCGCCGTCCCACCTATGAATCTTTAGCGACTAAAAAGTTTTCTACGGACAGTGCAAAGGCACCAGAAATAGCAGACAACATCATTGCCACTTTTGGCCTTACGCAAGGACGTGTTTCATGAGGACGATACACGTTACCGCCGAGCGGGACTACCCGATAGAGATATCAGTGAAGTGGGCCGACCAACTTCGCGATGTGTCAGCACGACATAATCGACTTCTTATTCTTGCTCCGGTATCTATGAAGTCAATTTTGTCTGGCTTGGATGTTTTCACAGAGCAATCAGGAGATACCCAACCATACGTATTTTGGGTCCCTGACGGTGAGTCGCAGAAGTCGGTCTCGGTTGTGGAATCGTTATGGAATCTCTGTGGCGAGCTCAATCTTCAGCGAAGCGACGCAATCGTCGGTATTGGCGGGGGCGCTACGACAGACCTCGCGGGCTTCGTAGCGGCTACCTGGCTTCGCGGAATTGATTGGTACGCCTTTCCCACGTCGCTGGCCGCGATGGTGGACGCTTCGGTTGGTGGCAAAACCGGAATCAATACCTCTGCTGGAAAGAATCTGGTTGGTTCGTTCCATTCGCCGTCGCTTGTTGCGATTGATCTCACCTTCCTCGACTCGCTCTCAGACCGGGATTTCTCAGCTGGGTTAGCGGAGGTCATCAAGTGCGGCTTCATCGCGGACGGCGCAATTCTGGACATACTGAGTGAATGTGCCGATGTCAGTGAGGCACGACAGGTGGCCGAGGAGCTCGTTTACCGGTCGCTCTCGGTAAAGGCGCGAGTTGTAGGAGTTGATTTTAAAGAATCCAAGGCGAGAGAGGTTCTTAATTACGGGCATACCGCCGGTCACGCCATTGAGAAATTGAGCGGATACGAGATGCGGCACGGAGAGGCGGTCGCCGTAGGCCTGGTCTACGCCGCCCGTTTGAGCCAGATGAAACTGGGTCTTTCGGATGCCAGCGTCGACATGCACTCTGTCCTCTTACGCAAATTTAATCTTCCACTCACCTCTGATTTCTCATTCGAAGAGGTGCTTAAGGTTATGACTGGTGACAAGAAGGCGAGATCCGGCCAGATTCGATTTATTGGGATTTCAGCCGTGGGGAGCCCAGGCTGGATTGAGACTCCAACCTCCGACGAGCTCCGAACCGCGTATGAGAGCATTACCAAGTGAGTAAAGTATTAATCCTTAATGGTCCTAATCTTGGTCGACTCGACATTCGTGATTCATCTATCTACGGCAACCTTAACTTTTCTCAACTCGTCGAGTTTGTGAAGAGCGCCGCTGATGAAATCGGTTTTGAGGCCGACGTCAGACAGAGCGACTCGGAATCGGAAATCGTCGGTTGGTTACACGAAGCGGCTGATTCATCCACGCCGGTTATTATTAATCCAGCGGCCTTTACTCATTATTCATATGCGATTCGAGATGCCGCCGATATGTTGAAGGCGCCACTTATAGAAGTTCACCTCTCCAACCCGCTTTCGCGTGAAGAATTCAGGCACACCTCTGTCATCAGTGGCGTCGCGCACGGAACAATTTCAGGCTTCGGGCCGGAGTCCTATCGATTGGCGCTGCAAGCCCTGAAATCTCTCGTGCGCAAATAAGTAACCATTTTCCGCTATTCTTGCGCAGTATTTCTGGGGGAGCCCAGAATCTGACCTATTTCGATCGAATGGACCATGATGGCAACGACAAATGATTTGAAGAACGGAATGACTCTGGATATCGAGGGTCAACTCTGGAACGTAGTGGAATTTCAACACGTAAAGCCCGGAAAAGGTCCAGCTTTTGTTCGCACAAAGCTCAAGTCTGTTACGACCGGAAAAGTCATCGATCGAACGTTCAACGCTGGTGTAAAAGTGGACGTAGCCATGCTTGAAAAGCGCGATATGCAATTTCTCTATCGCGACGGCGACGACTTCATTTTCATGGATGAAAAGACCTTTGATCAGATGAGCATTTCTGAAGCAATCGTCGGAGACGCCGCTAATTACATGCTGGAGAATTCAAAGGCCAACGTTGCTGTTCACGAAGGCAATCCGCTACTTGTGGAGCTACCTGCTTCAGTCGAGCTGACTATTACCTACACCGAGCCTGGCCTCCAAGGAGACCGTTCTTCTGGAGGTACCAAGCCAGCAACGCTTGAGACTGGTATTCAGATTCAGGTTCCGCTTTTCATCAAACAGGATGAGAAGATTCTGGTAGATACTCGCACTGGCGATTATCTCGGCCGCGCTAACTAGTACTCACTCTCTCTGACGATGAGTGCGCGCGCGAAGGCTCGTAAGCGGGCGCTTGAAGTTCTCTTTGAGGCCGACCTCCGCAAGAAGTTGGCCTTGGAACTTCTCTCAGAGCGACCAACGGATGACTTGTCACAAGGAGCATATTCTCGTGAATTAGTCATAGGAGTGGACTCTCATCGCGAACGAATCGACGAGATTATTCACACCTATTCTGAAGGCTGGGACATGGACCGAATGCCTGGTCTGGACCGCAATATTTTGCGGATTGCAATCTTTGAAATCCTTTGGAATGACGAGGTGGACGACAACGTCGCCATTTCGCAAGCGGTGGAGATGGCTAATGATCTGTCGACCGCGGACTCCGCAAAGTATGTGAACGGTGTCCTCGGACGAGTTGCCGTTCTCAAGCCTGTTCTAGGCGCGACCGAATAATCGCTGAGCGAACAGCCGAATATCTTCTGACTACCTAGGGGAGAAGAGAAAGCGCCTCGCGGCAAGCCATTCGAGCAACTCTCTTTCCGAGCGATCGAGAATGAGTGCCAGGGTCTCCTGGTCCGTCGCGCGCAGTGAAAGGACTTCGCCGTTCCAATCTCGCCGCTTGCTACAGAGTGCGGATAAGAATTTTTGTAGCGACTTCTCGGCCGGCTCAGTCGGGATCGCGTTCAATGTCCGTCGAAGGTCGATAATCAGAGCCATTCTCGGTTCCGCGCCGAATTGGTTGTAGGCACTCGGGTCGGCAAAGCCAAGTAACTGTTCGAGTGGAACCTGATAAAACTTCGCTAATTCAATCGCTCGATTCAAAGAGAGAGCGCGGTCCTGGCGTTCATACGACCCAACAACTACCGCTTTCCATTTCCCACCCGATAGTTTCTCTACCGCTTTTAGAGTCAGCCCTTTCTGCTTACGAATCTGGCGCAGTGAGGTCGCTACGGAGCTCATTTCTGGGTCTCTTTCGGTTTTGTTGGTCATCCCGCCAAGGTAGCGACACAGAACTCGGGGTGCTTTTTTCTATCCACAGGTGGTATCTTTCTCGGGCTAGCAAGTCCTTTAACGATCCGTCCAGAGAGGCGGCGAAGGAGATTTATGGCTTCGATTCTCGACGCCGGCGATATTGGCCGCGCACTTAAACGCATTTCCCATGAAATTGTTGAACGCAATCACGGCATAGGCAATCTGACACTTCTCGGGATACCCACCCGTGGCGCGTATCTCTCGGCCCGGCTGGCCTCCCTTTTGGCCGAAATTGAAGGAGATGTCCCGCATGGGGCGTTAGATATCACCCTGCACCGTGACGATCTACGCCTGAGGCCTCCTCGGCCGCTCCTTCCAACCTCAATTCCGTCTGGTGGCATTGAGGGGCGCGATGTAGTGCTCGTTGATGACGTTCTGTTCTCCGGCCGCACCATTAGAGCTGCGCTGGATGCATTGGGAGAGATTGGGCGGCCGCGAACCGTTCAATTGGCGGTATTGATCGACAGAGGGCATAGGGAACTTCCCATAAGAGCGGATTACGTCGGTAAAAATATTCCGACCGCTGCTCACGAATCAATCCGGGTTAAGTTATCCGAAATAGATGATGCGGATGAAGTCATCATCGAGGGCCAGAAATGAGACACCTTCTCAGCATTAACGATCTGACTCCTGAGTCTGCCCGGGAATTTTTAACTACCGCCGCGGAATTAGAACGAGTGTCCGAAGGTCAGATGAAAAAACTGCCGACCCTTCGCGGTCGAACCGTAGTGAACCTTTTCTTCGAGGACTCCACCCGAACAAGAATCTCCTTTGAATCAGCGGCGAAACGGCTCTCCGCCGACGTCATTAATTTCTCTGCCAAGGGATCGTCGGTGAGTAAGGGCGAGAGCCTGAAAGACACCGCTCAAACCCTGCAAGCGATGGGCGCAGATGGTGTGATCATTCGTCACAGCGCGAGCGGCGCGGCCCAAAAACTAGCAGATTCAGGTTGGATTTCAGCGAGCGTAATCAACGCAGGAGACGGGACCCACGAACATCCCACTCAAGCTTTGTTGGACGCCTTCACGATTGCGCAAGAATTCGATCGAGACTCGTTCGATTTGTCTGGCCTTACTATCGCCATCGTCGGGGATATCCTGCATTCGCGCGTGGCGAGAAGCAACGTGCTTTTGCTGAAAAAATTGGGCGCATCAATAATTTTAGTTGCGCCTCCGACGCTACTTCCCGTGGCGGTTGACGGTTGGGGGGTTCGGGTTGAGTTCGACCTGGATGAAGTAATTGAAATATGCGATGTAGTGATGACTTTAAGAATTCAGCACGAACGAATGGCCGACTCCTATTTCCCATCGTTGGCCGAATATTCCCGGGGCTATGGCTTGGATGACGCGCGATTGGCTCGAATGAAAGCCGGCGCAGCAATCCTGCATCCAGGGCCGATGAATCGAGGCGTGGAGATTTCTAGTAGCGCGGCGGATTCACCTAGGTCGTTGGTACTTCAGCAGGTGAGAAATGGCGTATTCGTACGGATGGCTGTTCTCTACCACCTGCTCGGTGGCGCACACGAAACACATCAAATTTCTCATTCCGGAATCGGAGAAAAGTCATGACGCAAGCCCGCCCACACCTCCTCATAAAGGGAGCCGCCATCGTTGGTGAAGGTCGACAAGATCTCCGCATCACCGATGGTCGAATATCCGAGATGGGAAACTTTCAACCTAACGGCAACGAAACGGTGATTGAGGCAGATGGTTTGGTCCTTTTGCCTGCCTTCGTCGATCTTCACACCCATGTGCGCGAACCCGGCAGAGAAGATGCAGAAACCATCGAAACCGCATCGCGGGCCGCGGTCATCGGCGGATACTCGGCAATCTCTCCCATGGCGAATACACATCCTGTGGCAGATACCGCAGGTGTGGTGGAGCAGGTCTACCGACTTGGACAGCAAACCGGTCGCGTAGATCTCTTTCCGATTGGCGCTGTGACAAAAGATCTAATGGGCGAACAACTCTCCGAAATGTCAGCGATGGCCGAATCGGAAGCCAGAGTTCGCATCTTCAGCGATGATGGAAAGTGCGTCTTCGATCCGCTCGTGATGCGTCGCGCGCTGGAGTATGTGAAAACCTTTGACGGTGTCATCGCGCAACATGCACAAGAGCCCCGATTGACTCAAGGCGCACAGATGAACGAAGGATCGGTTTCTGCTGAGTTGGGCCTGACGGGATGGCCAGCGATTGCAGAAGAGTCAATTATCGCGCGCGACATTCTCTTGGCGGAACACGTGGGAAGCAGATTGCACATATGCCATCTCACCACGGCGGGCGGAGTTGAATTAGTTCGCTGGGCAAAATCGCGCGGCGTTCGCGTGACCGCGGAAGTTACACCACATCATCTTCTGTTGACGGATGAAATGGCGAGGGGATATGACGCGGTATACAAAGTAAATCCACCTTTGCGCTCTCACGCCGATGTCCTAGCGCTTCGCGCGGGGCTGATTGACGGAACCATCGACATAGTGGCAACCGATCATGCGCCTCATCCTGGAGAGGACAAGGATTGCGAATGGCAGAGTGCCGCGTTTGGAATGCTCGGTCTTGAAACGGCCCTGGGTGTTGTCGTACAGGCCCTCACGGAATCGGGTTCACGAATCGACTGGAAGTTAATCGCCGACCGGATGGCCATCGCCCCGGCAAGAATTGCAGGATATGCAGAGCACGGTCAGTCCATCACCGTCGGCTCGTCGGCAAACCTGGTTTTGGTTGACCCTATGTCAAGCAGAACGGTGAATCGGGAGTCGATGGCCTCGATGAGTAAGAACACGCCATACGACGGTATGACGTTGCCGACCCGCATCACCCACACCATTTATGGTGGGGTAGTGGTCATGGAATCGGGAGTAGCGCTATGAACTCGCAGATAGCTGGAGTGAAGAAGGCCTACTTCGTGCTCGACGACGGCGCCATTTTCGAAGGAGTGAGTTGGGCTGCCCGCGGAGAAACCTTCGGCGAGGCGGTCTTTGCAACCGGCATGACTGGATATCAAGAAACCCTCACGGACCCTTCGTATCACCAGCAGGTTGTAGTGATGACAGCACCTCATATCGGCAACACCGGGATGAACCATTACGACGCAGAGTCAACCAAGATTTGGGTCTCTGGATTTGTTGTTCGCAATCCATCACCCCGTGTCAGTAATTGGCGGTCGGAAGTTTCATTAGAGGATGCCTTAATCGATGCGGGAGTGGTGGGCATTTCTGGCTTGGATACTCGGGCCATAACGCGCCACCTTCGCAATCGCGGCGCAATGAGAGTTGGAATCTTTTCGGGGGAAGAGAGAACCCGGGACGAGATGGTCACGATGGTCCGCCGATCTCCTCAAATGTCGGGCGCATTTCTCGCTGGTGATGTTTCTACGCAACGGACATACATCGTCGCCCCGCCGGCGGGGGTAGAAACTCGATTCAAAGTCGCCGCCATTGATTTGGGCATTAAATCCGCCACCCCTCGCAATATGGCGGCCAGAGGTATTGAAGTTCACGTCATGCCGCTTCACGCGACCATCGAAGAAATCGAAGCCATAAATCCCGATGGCATCTTTCTATCGAATGGCCCTGGGGATCCGGCCAGCATGACGGACGTTATCTCTAACGTTCGTCATTTTCTCGATAAGAAAGTTCCACTCTTCGGAATATGCTTTGGCCATCAAGTCATTGGACGCGCACTCGGGTTCGATACCTACAAGTTGCCATTTGGGCACCGTGGAATTAATCAACCGGTGAAAAATGTTCGCACCGGAAGGGTCGAAATCACAGCTCATAACCATGGATTCGCGGTTGCGGCTCCCATCGACAAGAACTTTTCGACCGTTTACGGCGCGGGTTTTGTTAGTCATGTCGGCTTGAACGATGGCGTAGTTGAGGGTCTCGAGCTTCTCGAAACCCCGGCATTTTCAGTCCAGTATCACCCAGAAGCGGCGGCTGGTCCGCATGATGCCGAGTACCTCTTCGATCAATTTGTAACGTTGATGGCAAACTACTCGCCAAGAATATCTGGGGTGCGAAATGCCTAGAGACCATTCCATCAAGAGCGTATTGGTAATTGGAAGTGGACCAATCGTTATTGGACAAGCCTGTGAGTTCGATTATTCGGGTACCCAAGCCTGCCGAGTCCTGCGCGCCGAAGGCATTCGAGTAATTCTGGTCAATTCAAATCCAGCAACAATCATGACGGATCCGGAGTTCGCGGACGCCACATATATCGAACCAATAACGCCGGAAATCATCGAGAAGATTCTTATCAAAGAGAAGCCGGATGCGATCCTCGCAACGTTGGGCGGACAGACCGCCCTGAACGCTGCGATGCAAATCAGTGAACGCGGACTATTAGAGAAGTACAACGTCAAACTTATCGGCGCAGATATTCCTGCGATCAAGCGCGGCGAAGACCGAGAAGTCTTCAAGGAAATTGTGGCCAGTATCGGAGGCGAATCCGCGAAATCTCGTATCTGCCATTCGATGGAAGACTGTCTCGCCGCGGTTGAGGAACTGAAATACCCGGTCGTCGTACGTCCAAGTTTCACCATGGGTGGGCTCGGCTCGGGCATCGCCCACAACCAGGCAGACCTGGAGCTGATTGCTGGCGCGGGTCTTCGTCATAGTCCTACATCTGAGGTACTGCTCGAAGAGAGCATCATCGGCTGGAAGGAATACGAACTCGAGGTGATGAGAGATCATCTCGATAATGTGGTCATCGTTTGTTCCATCGAAAACGTCGATCCGATGGGTGTCCACACGGGTGATTCCATCACCGTAGCGCCGGCGTTGACCTTGACCGATGTTGAATATCAGAAGCTACGCGATCAGTCGATAGCCATTATTCGGGCAGTTGGGGTTGCGACTGGCGGATGCAATATTCAGTTCGCGGTCAATCCGACTGATGGTCGAATTATCGTCATTGAAATGAATCCGCGCGTCTCGCGATCATCAGCACTCGCCTCGAAAGCGACTGGTTTCCCCATCGCAAAAATCGCTACGAAACTCGCAATTGGCTATAGCCTTGATGAAATTCAGAACGACATCACCAAATCAACACCTGCTTCATTTGAGCCAACGCTCGACTATATCGTCGTAAAAGTGCCGAGATTCGCCTTCGAAAAGTTTCCAGAGGCCGATCCCCGCTTAACGACGACCATGAAGAGCGTGGGCGAAGCGATGGCAATCGGACGTTCTTTTCCAGAAGCACTTCAAAAGGCGCTACGGTCGGTCGAGAAGAAGGGGACCTCCTTCTCATGGAGCAACCTCGATGAAAACGTCGACCAACTCCTAGCAGCTTCCGCGGTCCCGACTGAATTTCGATTACAGCAAGTGCAACGCGCGCTTGCGCTCGGAGCGACAATCGAACAGGTTCATCAATCGACCAAAATTGATCCATGGTTTCTGGCTCAAATCAACGAAATCAATGAAATAGCACAACGCATTCGCTCCGCCGTTGAACTCGACGTGGATATTTTGTTAACCGCGAAGCGTTATGGATTCTCCGACATCCAGATTGGTGACCTTCGCGGAATTTCCGCCGCTGAGGTTGGAGTTCTGCGCTCGAGATTTTCCATCGCGCCGGTCTACAAAACCGTCGACACCTGCGCCGCCGAGTTCGAGGCATATACGCCGTATTACTACTCGTCCTACGATTTTGAGACGGAAGTTCTCCCTCGCACCAAGCCGGCCGTGATCATTCTCGGAAGCGGTCCGAATCGAATTGGTCAAGGCGTTGAATTCGATTACTCATGTGTTCACGCTGCCTTCGCACTTCGTGCCGCGGGTTATGAGACCGTAATGATCAACTGCAATCCAGAAACGGTGTCGACAGATTACGACACTAGTGACCGTCTATATTTCGAGCCTCTTACTCTGGAAGACGTACTAGAAGTCATCGCGGCCGAATCCGCTGCTGGTCCGATTCTCGGCGTCATCGCTCAACTCGGAGGTCAGACTCCGCTCGGTCTTGCTCGCGGATTAATGGATGCCGGTGTAACGATTCTCGGCACATCACCGCAAGCGATTGACCTGGCGGAAGATCGCGGCCTATTCGGAAAAATTTTGTCCGACAACGGCCTACGTTCACCTGAGTATGGAATGGCGAATTCGTATGCTGAATCACTCGAGATTGCGGCGAAGATTGGTTACCCGGTACTTGTTCGACCATCGTTCGTACTCGGCGGCCGTGGCATGGAAATTGTCTACGACGATTCATCGCTCGAAGGATTCATCGAGAAGGCGACTGAAATAACGCCAAATCATCCGGTGTTAATCGACAAGTTTTTAGATTCCGCGATCGAGATCGACGTCGATGCCCTGTACGACGGCGAGGATCTGTACCTAGCTGGTCTAATGGAGCATATTGAAGAGGCGGGAATCCATTCGGGCGATAGCGCCTGTGTGATTCCGAGCCAATCTCTTACCGTTGGAATGCAGGAGCGAGTGCGCAGCGCGACCCATCAAATCGCCAGCAGCGTTGGCGTGCGCGGGCTTATCAATATTCAATTCGCGGTCGTCAACAGCGGGTTGGTCTCAGAAGAGCTATATGTCATTGAAGCGAATCCACGCGCGTCTCGCACCGTCCCGTTCGTCAGCAAAGCCACCGGTTATCCGCTGGCGAAGGCGGCGGCGATGATTTCAACGGGTGTCACAATTGCGGAACTTCGCAAGCAAGGCGTTCTGACCGCGCACGGCGACTCGATACCTAAAGGTGTATCCGTGAAGGAGGCAGTTCTTCCGTGGTCGCGATTCCGGCGAGTTGATGGAGCTGGCGTAGATGCGGTCTTAGGACCCGAGATGAAATCGACCGGCGAGGTTATGGGTATTGCATCAACATTTGGCGAGGCATTTGCAAAGAGTCAGACCGCCTCCTTCGGGGCACTTCCAAAGAGTGGAGTCGTCTTCCTATCGCTATCCGATCGCGACAAACAAGGCGCGATCGAACCGATTCGATCTCTCGCGGCGCTCGGATTTTCGATTGTTACAACGGCCGGTACGCATGATTTCCTTGCTCAACATGGAATCGTTACCGAGAAGGTTCGAAAGAATTCTGAGGGTCAAGGTCCCGCTGGTGAGCTTACCTCCATTGACCTCATCAACGGTGGTCGGGTTAATCTGGTGATCAATACACCACTGGGGCGCGGTTCTAAGCAAGATGGTTGGATGATTCGCACAGCGTCTATCGCACGAGGCGTGCCCATCATTACGACAGTTGCAGGATTTAAGGCGGCCGTTGAGGGCATGAAGGTACTCGCCGAAAAATCTTTTGACATCGCCTCGATCCAAGAGTGGCTGGCGCATGCATAAAATCAACAACCTAGCGACCGTTATTGATGCCGAGGTAACGAGCAATCGGAAGGCTGGCGCGTACCACCACATCGCTTTTTCAGTCGGCACGATGGCGGCACATGTTCGCCCCGGCAACTTTGTTGCCCTCTCTGTAGGTGGGCCAGGTGCGTCAACGGTTCTTCGACGGGCCTTCGCTATCTATCGAGCGACACATCTCGGTGGAAATCAAGGGCAAATCGAATTAGTAATTGCACCGCACGGCCAAGGTAGTTCGTGGGTCGCCGCTCGCCAAGTAGGCGAGAAGGTAAGCATGATCGGACCGCTAGGCACATCATTTGGAATACCGTCCGAACCAGCCCGCACTTTGCTTGTTGGCGGTGGCTACGGAAGCGCCCCGCTCTTTGGTCTCTCGGAGGTCCTGAAATCACGCGGATGTCGGGTCGATATGGTTCTTGGAGCCAGCACGGCGATGAAAATTTACGCGCCTCTGGAAGGTAAGCGAACCGTTAACTCACTAACGGTAACCACCGAGGATGGCTCTGCCGGTTCACAAGGTCGGGTGAGCGACGTTATCCCAGCGCTTATCGATGAAAATAAAATTGAAGTTATCTATTCATGTGGACCCATGGGGATGCTCGAAGCGATAACCGATATTGCTAAAGAGAAGGGCGTTGTCCACCAATGCGCGGTTGAAGAATCGATGGCATGCGGAATCGGCGTATGCATGACATGTGTCTTGCCGGTGAGAGGCGAGGACGGAGTTATCCGAATGCTTCGATCCTGTATCGATGGTCCAGTAATGGATGGCGAAGCGGTTCAATGGCAGGCAAAGCGCATAATCCCAGCAGATACATGGGGAGCGCACTGATGTTTGATTTTTCCACAATGCTTGGGAGCTCGCGATTTGATAATCCCATTCTCACCGCAAGTGGTTGCGCTGGCTCCGGGAAGGAACTCGCTCAGTTTTTTCCGTTATCAGCTCTCGGTGGAATTGTTACTAAATCCATAATGCTCAAACCTCGGTCGGGGCGAGCAACCCCTCGCATGGCCGAAACGCCGAGTGGAATGCTCAATTCCATAGGATTGCAGGGCCCAGGAATCGATTTATTTTTAGAGAACGATATTCCTTGGCTTCAATCGCAAGGAGCTCGAATCGTAATCAGCATTGCCGGCGAAACGGTGGAAGATTATGCGGTCTTGGCCCGACGGATCCGCGGCGTTACCGGCGTAGCTGCACTTGAGGTAAACATCTCATGCCCCAACGTCGAAAATCGTGGTCAGGTATTTGCCTGTCATCCTGATACCGCGCGGGCAGCCATCGAAGCTGTTCGACGCAACGTAGGCGGCGACTTTCCAATCATTGCAAAGCTCTCACCTGACGTAACAGATATTTCAATGATCGCCACCGAGGTGGTGTCAGCCGGGGCGGACGGCTTGGCCCTCATTAACACGGTCTTGGGAATGGTTATCGATACCAACACCATGCGTCCTAAGCTCGCGGGAAAGACTGGCGGACTCTCGGGACCGGCGATTCGACCGATTGCAGTACGAGCGATATATCAGGTCCGACAAGCGCTACCGCACGTAAGCATTCTTGGTATGGGTGGCGTCAGCTCTGGCCAAGACGCCCTTCAACTAATTTTGGCTGGTGCTTCTGCGGTATCGATAGGCACCGCAACCTTCGGAAACCCTCTTGCCGCAATCACCATCAAGAGCGAATTAGAAAGTTTGCTTGTGACCAAGGGTTTCAATTCGACCGCTGAAGCAGTTGGATACGCGCACCGTGCTGAGTAGTTTTCATCCGAAAAATTGCACACCGAATAGAGGTTGTTGATGCCATCACCAATAATTCTTGCCCTAGATACCCAAGATATCGACACCGCGGCGTCGTGGATTCTTGCGACCCGCGATTCAATTGATACCTACAAGGTGGGACTTGAGTTTTTCTTGAAGCATGGTCGTACCGGGCTTCAGTCACTTCGGTCAGTCGCAGAGTTCGACCTATTTCTTGACCTCAAACTTCACGATATTCCAAATACCGTTCGAGCCGCGGTTGAGTCAGTCGCGGATCTGATGCCGAAGTTCTTGACCGTCCATGCGAGCGGCGGACGCACGATGATTGAGGCCGCCAGCTCGGTCTCCGATGAGATCGAAATTGTCGCTGTGACGATTCTTACCTCGCTCTCAGATTCTGAAGTTTTCGAGATTGGTTACCGCGAGCCAGCACTCAGCAGCGCGGTCTCGTTGGCATCGCTCGGAGCACATGCCGGGGCGCGAGCAATCGTGTCATCTCCATTTGAGGCACAAGGAATCAGAACGGCGGTAGGTCCATCAATAACAATCATCACTCCAGGAGTGCGACCGGTCGGGTCTGAGTCGAATGATCAGGTTCGAATCATGACCCCCGCTCAGGCTCTGGAAAACGGCGCCAACTATTTTGTTATCGGTCGACCAATAACCTCGCTTGGTTCGAGCTCGGCCATGAAGGAGAAAGCCGCCGAGATTTTGGCCAGCGCCAACGGTTAGTATCGCTACGTGGCCCGCCCTCTTCCGCCGAAATTATCGCCGATGGATAGAGCGGCTGCCGTTAAAGCTGGCGTTGAGGCTCGTCGAGCGCGTGCTGAAGTAAAGCGTCGGATATCGGCGGGTGAGATTTCGATCTTTGATGCGATAAATGATCAGCAGCCATCGATTCAGCGGATGAAGGTGTCGGAGCTCTTAGGCTCTGTTCCCGGAATCGGGGAGCGACGGGTATTTCTCCTTATGGCGAAGATTGGAATAGCAAAGACTCGTAGAATTGCGGGTCTGGGGCAACATCAACTCATGGCGTTACGAAAGGAATTCTCAGTGACCAAAAGTGAGGTCTCTAAGGGTTCTCTTATCGTGATGTCTGGGCCCGGGGGAGTTGGCAAAAGCACCATCACCGCCGCGCTCCGAGATCATCCAAGTTTTTGGGTGAGCGTCTCGGCGACTACTCGTCCGCCACGAGAAAATGAGAAGGATGGCGTCGACTACTACTTCTTGAGTGACGAAAAGTTCAATGAACTCGTCGAACGTGATGAATTTTTGGAATGGGCAGAGTTTGCGGGTGCGCGATATGGAACGCCACGCGAACCAGTCGACAATTGGCGAAATTTGGGTAAGTGCGTCTTGCTCGAAATCGAAATAGCTGGGGCCCGACAAGTTCGCTCCTCAGAGCCGGAAGCGATCTTGGTCTTTATCGCTCCACCATCGTGGAGTGACCTCGAGGAACGCCTCCTCGGGCGTGGAACCGATAGCCCGGAACGACGAGCGGCCCGTCTTGCTTTGGCCCGCGAAGAGATGGCCGCGGCCCCTGAATTCGACCATATCCTTGTCAATGAGCGGGTCGATGAGGTAGTTCAGTCGCTGGTATCCTTGGCGCTTGCCCCTCGGGCATAGTCATAGTCGAGTACCAATGACTGGTTACTCGACCTCTTGATGAAAAGCGATTGAAGGCGACTGAAAGCGAGCTGCACATGTCAACCATGGATGGAATCACCAACCCACCAATCGATGCTCTTCTCGACAAGGCAGGGTCTAAGTACAGCTTGGTTCTCTATGCTGCAAAGCGCGCCCGCCAAATCAATGCGTACTATTCGCAATTGAGTGAAGGTCTTTTGGAATACGCAGGTCCGCTGGTTGAGACCTACGTGCATGAGAAGCCTCTCTCCATCGCATTGCGTGAGATCAACGATGGACTACTGACCATCGAAAACTTGGAGCCAACAGCTCCAGAAGCAACCGCTTAATCCTCGATTCTTAAACGCTTCCCATGCTGGCCACTCGTCGAGAGATCATTCTCGGTGTCGGCGGGGGAATAGCCGCCTACAAATCGGCCGACCTCGTTCGGCGATTGCAAGATTCGGGCTTTGCCGTGACCGTTGTCCCGACCCAATCGAGTCTTAACTTTGTCGGAAAGGCGACATGGGAAGCTCTCTCTGGTCGAGAAGTGCCGGACAATCTGTGGAGCAATGTCCACTCGGTTCCGCATATCTCGCTTGCCCGCAATTGTTCTGCATTGGTCGTTGCACCGTGCACGGCGGACTTGCTTTCTAAATTTGCAACTGGTTTGGCACCAGATCTACTCACAAACATTTTCCTGGCAACCAAAGCGCCGCTGATTCTGGTCCCTGCAATGCATCCGGAAATGTGGCTTAACCCTGCGACCCAGTCCAATGTGAGGACGCTCCGCGAACGCGGGGTTCATGTTATCGACCCGGATAACGGTCGCTTAACTGGAGCGGATTCCGGTCCGGGACGATTCCCCGAATCAACTCGGATTATCGAAGAATTGGAAATGGTTCTTCAATCGCGTGCAGATCTCCGCGACTTAAAAATTCTAATCAGCGCTGGTGGTACGCGAGAGCCTATTGATGCGGTTCGGTATATCGGCAATCGATCCTCCGGAAAGCAAGGTCACTCTCTTGCGGTTCAGGCTGCGAATCGGGGCGCGAAAGTCTCCTTGGTTTTGGCGAATTCTGAATTACCCGATATCGATGGCGTATCTATCTTTAGAGTTGAGACCGCCGCGCAGATGCACACCGAACTCAAAACCTTATTTCCGGAACACGATGTTCTCATCATGTCAGCCGCAGTCGCCGATATCCGCCCGGCTCAGCCATCGTCCGACAAGGTGAGCAAGGAGGAACTTCAGACATTGCCGATCGAACAAACGGCCGACATTCTTGCGGATCTAAGTGGTTCAAGACTTCCTCACCAACGGATTATTGGATTTGCGGCACAGACTGGTGAGAATCGCGAAGAGTTAGCTGGCGCGAAACTTCGCAAGAAGGGGCTCGACTTCATCTACGTCAACGATGTCTCCGGCGGCGCGATATTTGGCAGTGACTCAACAGTCGGGGCTATTCTTGACCCCTCAGGAACCCGCCGCGACGTGCCTTCAATGTCGAAAGACTCGCTATCAAACATTCTCCTAGATTTACTCGTCGATAAGTTAGGTTAACCCAATGACAAAACGCCTTTTCACCTCCGAGTCGGTAACCGAGGGTCATCCAGACAAGATGGCGGATCAGATTTCCGATGCCATTCTTGATTCACTCCTCTCGCAAGACTCCAAGAGTCGTGTTGCTGTTGAGACTCTCATTACGACCGGACAGGTGCATGTAGCCGGCGAAGTCACTACAAATGGTTATGCCGACGTTATGAACATCGTTCGCGACACTGTTTTGCGAATCGGCTACGACTCGTCAGATAAGGGTTTCGACGGAAATTCATGTGGCGTTTCGCTTTCCATCGGCCAACAGTCCGGAGATATCGCACAAGGCGTCGATAGCGCATTTGAAAAGCGAGTGACCTCGTCCGCGGATCCGTTGGATTTACAGGGCGCAGGAGATCAGGGACTTATGTTCGGGTACGCCTGTGATGACACCCCTGAACTCATGCCACTTCCGATCCACCTCGCGCACCAGCTCTCACTTCAGCTCTCTAAGGTTCGCAAGGACGGCGCGGTTGATTATTTACGCCCGGATGGTAAGACCCAGGTCACCATCGAGTATCACGCTGATAAGGCGGTTGCGCTCAACACCGTGGTTATTTCGACACAGCACGCCCCAGAAGCAGATCTGGAGAAGCATCTTGCGCCCGACCTCAAGCGTCTGGTTATTGATCCCATCATCAAAGATTTGAAGATTGACCACTCGGATGTTCGACTACTCATCAACCCAACTGGGCGTTTTGTTATCGGCGGCCCAATGGGTGATGCGGGACTTACCGGCCGAAAAATTATTGTCGATACCTACGGCGGAATGGCGCGCCACGGCGGTGGTGCATTCTCAGGTAAAGATCCTTCCAAGGTGGATCGTTCAGCCGCTTATGCAATGCGATGGGTTGCAAAGAATGTCGTTGCAGCTGGCCTTGCATCACGATGCGAAGTGCAGGTTGCCTATGCAATCGGTAAAGCGCAACCAGTAGGACTTTTCGTCGAAACTTTTGGAACCGAAAAGGTTCCAGTGCAGCAAATCAGTGATGCTGTCACGTCTGTATTTGACCTGCGTCCTGCCGCAATCATTCGCGACCTTCAACTCTTGCGCCCGATTTATTCTGCCACCGCAAGCTACGGCCATTTTGGCCGAGAGCTGCCGGACTTCACATGGGAGAAGACCGATCGTGCGGCTGCTCTCCAAAACGCTGTAAAGGGATAGTCAGACTACATTCCTCTCGTGACTGAGTCATCGAGTAAGAAGCTACGGCTTAAGCGAGAAAGCGCTATCGATTCTGCGTCTTTTGGGCTTGCGGAGAAACCGATAGCAACGGTTCTTGTTGATACTGGCGTGGTCCATCTGAACGATCCGTACGACTATTTGATTCCCGCTCATCTGAGCGAAACAGCAGTTCCTGGATCGCTCATCGAAGTTCATTTCGGTTCGCGGGTCACTCAAGGGTATGTACTCGATCGACGTGATGGAGAAACAAGCGCGCTGAAATTCATCGACAAGGTTTTGTCTCCGCTCGCGATTTATGTCGGGGAGACGCGCGAAGTTATTGAGCGAGCCGCGAAGAGGTATGCATGCTCTGTCTGGGACCTCATCACCACCGCCCTGCCCGCTCGAGCGATCTCGGTAGAAAAACGTTTCTCACAACACCAAGAACACGGGCCAGAACCGGCTGCCTCGCTAACCAGGGAGTACTCGATTCTTCAGCCGGGGTCGAGTTATGTGGATCAACTGATTGCCATTCTTCGAGAGAGTCGGAAAAGAGGATCGGTGCTCGTGGTTGTTCCCGACTACAGCGATCTTCGCCGTCTTTCAATGGTTGCGGAGCGTGAACTGGGCGAAGAAATTCTCGTCTTCGACGAATCCTTGACCAAGTCGGAACGATATCGCTCGTACTTACGCGCGAGAGAAGGGGAGGCGCAAGTCTTCCTTGGTACACGAAGTTCCATCTTTACGCCGCTTCCACCGGGCTCAACCATCATTATCTACAGCGAAAACGAGCCCGCGATGTGGGAGAAGCGCTACCCGGCATGGAACGTTCGTGACATGGCTCTGTTACGCGCAAAGAACCATTCCGTTCACTTTGCATCGCATGCGCCTTCGCTCGAGATTCTGAGGCTAGCTCATGAAGGCTGGTTTGAGGAATGCAGTAATTCGAATGTGGATTCTTGGCGACCTCGATTTACCTTCGAAGACTCGGCGCGAAGTCCTGAGGAGGTTATCCGAACCGGACTCAAGCGAGGCCCGGTCCTCATAACCGTAGCTCGGAAGGGCTATATAAATTCATTCTCGTGCAACACCTGCCGAAATATCGCTCATTGTTCGTGTGGCGCCCGATTGCGATTTCAGTCGGCCGGAAAGATCCAATGTCCGTTGTGTTCGCTCATGTATTCGGATTGGAAATGCGACCACTGCGGCGGGAGCGTTCCTCGGGCAACGGCTCGTGGAGGGGAGCGCATCTCGGAGGAACTACGCATTAAATTCCCGAACGTCGCGGTTTCATTTGCTCACTCTGACCATCGAATGGATTCTTACCTGAAGCCAGATGGGATAGTCGTTTCCACGAACGGGACCGAACCACTGGGACGATATGCCGCGGTCCTTCTGATGGATGGCGCCATCCTCTTTTCGAGTGTGGGATTGCGCGATGACGAAGAGGCTAAGCGCGCGTGGTTCTCAGCGGCCGCCATGTCCGACAATCAAGGCGAGGTGTATGTCTCCTTTCCGTCGGCTCATCCCGCATCACAATCGCTTATGAGATGGAGTACCGAACCGTTGGCGAGCGTCGAATTGACCGAACGAAACGAAGCGGGTCTTCCGCCATTTTTTCGAATTGCTGTTCTCGCTGGCCCTACCAAAGAGATCGAATCGATAAAGAGCGGTTTTGAAGAGTCCCAACTCTTCTCTCACATCAGCGTCTCGACGGCATCTGGGACAGAATCTCTTCTGCATGTGAGAACGTCTTTGGCGCGCGGTACGGAATTTGAGGATTTTTTCCGCACTTTTCAGCGGGTACGTTCTCTTAAAAATCTTCCCAAAATCTCCCTGCGAATTGACCCATACGAGTTTTGATGGGCGAAATACGTGAAGACCAACCCTGAGTTAGGGAACTCTTCGGCAACCTATTAGAATTCGCTTGTGGCTATTCAAGAAATCAGGCTTTTCGGGGATCCGGTTTTGACCTCCCGAGCCTCTGAGGTCACCACCTTTGATAAGGAATTGCGAAACCTGGTCGCCGATCTCTTAGACACCATGAATGATGCGCCCGGTGCTGGTCTAGCGGCGCCACAGATCGGCGTTCCACTTCGTGTCTTCACATGGAACGTTGACGATTTTGAAGGTCATTTGGTTAATCCAGTTCTGCACCTCAGCGAAGATATCCAGGACGGCGAAGAAGGCTGCCTGAGTTTCCCCGGTCTTAGCTATCCAACTCGCCGCGCGCTCGGCGCGGTCGCAAAGGGTTTCAATATGTATGGCGACCCGATAGTTGTAGAGGGTACGGAGCTTCTTGCTCGAGCACTCCAACACGAAACCGACCATCTCGATGGTGTCGTCTTCATAGATCGATTGACGCCGGAAGAGCGAAAAATTGCAATGCGTGAGATCCGCGAATCGGAGTGGTTCGGGCTTGCGAATGAAACCGGGAACCCAATTTCAATAAAGGTGAGCCCGCACAACACCTTCGGCCTCGGAATCTAAGGATCTAATGCAACTTTCCCTTGCCTCTTCCTCTTTGGTTTCACTACCCGTTCTTTCAGCGATTCTTGAGAGCGAACACACACTCGTATCGGTCATCACAAATCCCGATAAGGCCACCGGACGCGGCAAAACCATAATTCCCAATGAGCTGGCTGCCTGGGCAACCGAACGTGGACTTCCCGTAGCTAAACCCGCGGATGCGTCAGAACTCAACCGGCATCTTCTCGAAGCACAACCACAGTGCATCGTCACGGTCGCTTATGGACGAATCATCCCGGTCGAGTTACTTCATGGACCGCGATTTGGTTGGATCAATCTGCACTTTTCGCTGCTGCCTAAGCTCCGCGGAGCGGCACCGGTTCAGTGGGCGCTCTTAAATGGCGATACTCATACCGGTTTCACAATCTTTAAGCTGGATAAGGGTATGGATACCGGACCAATTTATGTTCAAGAAGAATTGGTTATTGACGATCAGGATACGACGGATACTTTGCTTGAGAAGTTGGGCACGAGTGGTGCTCGTGCGATCATGGAATTGCTTCCGGTCATCGGAAAGACTCGTGCGACTCCGCAACCCCTAACCGGTGCGACGCTCGCTCCAAAAATTTCGAGAGATCAAGGGCGAATCTCGTGGAACTCTTCGACCGATTACATTATCCGGCAAGCAAGGGCGCTGGAGACGCGGCCAGGAATATGGTCAACCTTCGGGGGCGAACGAATATCGGTTCATGGTCTCTCCGAGGCGTTGCAGCCAAATTCACTTTCAGTACCAGGCCAGATTGAACTGACATCAGAGAGCCTTCTCATACGTACCGCCGATAGCGTCCTTGCGATAAGCGAAGTAACACCTGCTGGCAAAAAAAGAATGTCTGGTGGAGATTTTGCGCGCGGTGCTCGGCTGACGTCAGAGAGCCGCTTTGAATAGCAGACAGCACAAGGCTAAAGTCGATCGAACTCGATTGTTAGCCTATGACCTGATTTCACAGGTTAACCGCGAGGGAGCATACGCGAATATTCGCTTGCCCCAACTCCTCGCTGATTCCGATCTCGATCAGCGAGAACGAGGACTTGCAACCGAGCTCTCTTATGGAACACTGCGGATGCAAGGAAAATACGATTACGCGATCGCAAAGAAGTCTGATCGCTCGCTAGATCTCATCGATGGAAAAGTTTTGGACGTATTGCGTCTCGCGCTACACCAAATTTATTCCATGAGAATCCCAGACCACGCGGCGGTAGACGAGTCGGTCGAGTTGGCTCGATATGTGGGCGGAGAATCCAAGGCGACATACGTAAACGCGCTGCTACGCGCCATCACCGGCGATGAGGGAGTTTTTGACGATATCGACGG
>DAIPLA010000012.1:11902-19099 GCA_036769465.1 Candidatus Nanopelagicaceae bacterium | reverse complement strand
GGTTGGTGCTCGTTCCGCGTCTCGGCTGTTTACTCAGATGGACAGATTGTTGCTGGAAAGGTCTTCGGACTTCCTGGCCAATACAACTAATTACTACTAATTCGTTGTGGGCGTTAACGCGTCCATGATTGCGGCGACGTAAACGTCGCTACCTTGATCGCTTAAGTGAACGCCATCCGGACCGAAAAATTCCGGGTGGTTGTTTGCTATTGAGGCCCAATCGACCAACTTTATGTTGGGATACTTCGCCGCTTCTTGCGCGATGATCCGGTCATTGTCGTCCTTCCAGGCACGCGGCACTGCGGTATTTACCAGCACAACCTTCGGTTGATTTTTTAAGATATCCAATAAAGTGTCGACCGAGTCCGTGGTTAAGTGATTGTTATTTCCAAGATCCAAAACAGTGGTCGAGTTGGCCATCTGTGGCTGTTCGGACCGTGCCACATCCGTCAGCTCCTGAATTTGTCTACCGACTCGTGCATTAATCAGCGCGATGTGGCTACGAGCATCCAACTTGTATCGACTTCCGAGGATGATGGAATCGCCAATTACCCATAAACCCTTGTCATTCGCGACCGGTGTGTTCTGTTGCAATGAAAAGTCTTGGTGAAAGACATATTTGATAGAGGCCGCGCGGATTTCAGAGCCAAAGGAGGCTCCGACGGGAACGGCAATCAGTAGGACTGATGCCGAAGCGACAAAGATGCGTTGCCGACGAGCGAGCGAGCGAGAGCGGTACTTGATGCCCCGCAACCAGTTCTCGATGACGCCCCGACGAAACGGTAGTTCGAAATATCGCAAGGAAATATCGGCCGCTACTAATACCAGCAGAAATCGGGCGACATTGAGTGCTAATAACGAGGAGGCCGCTAAATCGATAGAGGGCCGAGTCATTTGGAAGATGACCCAGTGCCACAAATAAATTCCGTACGACCGTTGGCCCAGCCAGAGCACGGGCTTGGAAACAAATAGGGGAGCAACGCGCGAGGCCGGATGCACCAACGAAGCGATGGTCATGCTTCCGAAGAGCGCGGCTAACGGGAAGGCGATGCGATAGAGCGTCGCGTTTGATTCAGAGATGTAGAGAAATGTTCCCACCAACCCGAGCAATCCAATGAGCCCGATTCCATCAATGAAATCTTGAGCGCGCTGAGTAATGACAGCGCTCAGATTTGCGGGTACCCAGCTGACTGCAAGCGCAGAACCGATAAAGAGTCCGAGGCTGTGAGTATCGGTCCCGAAGTAGACGTGACTGATGCGGCTCGCGGTCGCGTGATCCAAACGAAGTGAATTAACGAAAAGTGCGACGCCGGAGCCCACTGCGATGAGTAGCGCAATGGGCGCGATGTTGCGCTTGCCGAATCGCTTCCAGATGAAATAAAGAATGATGGGCCAGATGAGGTAGAACTGAATTTCAACCGCGAGCGACCAGGTGTGCTGCAAAAGTGGTGGCCGGCCATTAATTTGAAAATAATCCTGGTGCAGCGCGACCAAATGCCAGTTGTTGGTTCCGGTCAGAACATAAGGGAGGTCTTCAACAAAGCGGTGCACACCATCAGGAGCGAATGCCAAGATGAGAAGCGAGGTCACAATGATCATCAGGAGAAGTGCGGGATAGAGTCGACGAATTCGGGCTCGATAAAAGGCGCGCAGGTCGAGCGCGTTTGCGGAATTGATGGAGTCGAGGATCAATCGCGTGATGACGTACCCAGAGATGACAAAGAAGAGGTCAACTCCGAGGAATCCACCCGGAATCCACTTCACGCCGAGGTGATACAGAAGTACGGCTACAACCGCGAGCGCTCGTAGCCCATCGATGGGCGCGATGTACTTGTTCGCGTAGCCCGTTACTCGAGTTGGGGAAGTGCTAGTACTCACTTACGCTTTTTGGCTGCAGACTTCTTTGCAATCTTCCGAGTGGCAGGACGCTTACTGCTTGCGCGCGTAGACGATGAGGGCACTGAAGATTGGGTACGTGATGGAACCTCTGGAATCTCATCGCCGGAATCTAATTCAGCATTAGCGCGTGAAAGCGCGGAACCTTGCGCAAAGGTGCGATGGCGAGGTCGGTTATCCGACGTCAAGTTGCCGTCGATATCGCTCTGCAATGAGGCTAGTTTTTCAAAGGCGCCTTGTAGTCGGGCACGAGATTGCGCGATTGCTGATTCAGCGGCAGATAAAGATTGAGTTTGGATGCGGTAGAGGCGCTCTGATTCAGAGATGGCGGTGGTCAACCACGAGCGGTAGTTAGCAATTTCTGAGGTTGCCTCCACGATGATTCGCTCGGCTTCGCGCTTCGCGTTACCGAGAAGTGCGCCGGCTTCACGTTTCTTGCTCTCGATCAACTGCTCGGCGTTGCGAGCTGCTTCGGCGCGTAATTGCGCTGCATCAGCCTCGGCCGCTTCTAAATATTTACGACCACGGCTTTCGGCGCCAGCGAGCACCGCCTTCGCCTTGTTTTCTGCGGCTTCGAGCATTTCTTTTGCGCGCGCGGTGGCTTCGCTCATCATCTTGGTGGATGTAGACGTCGCTCGGGACTCGCGTTGTTGCGCGGTGCGAATGATAGACATCGCGGTTTCGGTGGCAAGGATTTCAAACTCTTCCTTGGTCAGGCTGGTGATGTCACGACGCGAACGTAGGTCAGCAATTTGGGCTTCGAGTTGGCGGATGCGCTCTACCGCGTTTTGACTTGGAGCGGTCTCTTCTTCGCCCTTGAAACCAACCCATGAGAGAAAGTTCTTCTCGCTCATTGTTCTCCCCATTCGTATCTTTTCTTCAGCTCGGCGAGCGCCCGCTGTACTGGGGCGATTCTATGGGGCGGCGAGAATTGGTGAAAGTCGCTTCAATCTGCGGGTGAGGGTTACGCCTCAGGCGCAGCCGAAGGAGCGGCGACCGAGGAGGTGTCGGTTGGCGCAGTCGGCGTCGGTGATGTGGTCGTCGATGGGGTAGGCGCCAACGGTTGATCGGCGGTGGCCGGCCATGTCAACCATTTAGCCATCGGAGTCATAACGCTTGAAACTACCTGGAACGAATGGCCACCGGCGGGCAAATCTAACGTCGCCTTAATCTTTAAATTATTTAGTTTTGTCCACCACGATAAGGCCTGGCCGTGAATCAGCGCGGTGGGTTCGTCGCGACCTTCCGCTAAAAACCAACGGAAATTAGAGGCGACTTTCAAATAATTCGCGGGTGATTGATATGCATTTTTATCCTTGCCGACAAATGCCCCCGTTAAATCGTCGACTACGTAGTAGCCGGATATCGGAATGATCTGCGAATACAAATCGGGATGATGCAAACCAATCATGGCTGCGCCGTAACCACCCATTGAAAAGCCCATGATTGCGCGCGCACTTTTGGCGCGAATGTGTGTGCCTTCAACGGCGGCGATTAAGTTTGTGGTCATCCATGTTTCAATCATCGCTTTTTTGTCGGACGAGTCTGCCCATTCAGAATCAAAGTGCGTCTTGGCGTTTCCGTCAGGAAAGACAGCAATAAACGGCTTCGCACCGGCGGCGAAAGCGGTGGCGAGAGGCTTCGCAACGGCGGCTAACACTGATTGCGGCGATCCCGGCCAGCCGTGCAACATATAAACGACAGGAAGCGTGTCCCGATCGAGATTTCCCAACGGGGGAGTCCACACCCAGACGTTGCGGATTGGATAGTCCTTTTCGGGGCTTGGGACCTTCAATTCAACGAGCGAACCTGTTTGGTAGCTCTCGGCCCGCGCGGGCGAGGAGGTTCCTGGAAGTAATCCCGCGAGCGCAGCCGAGAGCATCATGAGTACTAGCGCTCTCAATTGGGGGGACTGCTTCGCCACCGTGTCACAGTAATGGAGGTCAATCCTCGAACCAACCAGAAATGTGCGATACTTAGGGCTCACAGGAAATTGAGATAAGTTGAGGATCGAATCATGCGCAAGGTAATTGCAGTGCCATCACTTGCGCTCGCTTGTGCGCTCGTATCCGCGACCGGATCTTTTGCAGACTCCCCATCACCCGCTCCAACGGTGTCATCCATCTCGCCGACTCCAACAAGTTCGGCCGGTCCTGCCGTTCACCATGGTCATACGCGCGCGCAAAGTGCGGCTATCAAGGCGGCGAACGACGCATATGCAGCCGCGGTAGCTCAAGCTCAGTCCGCGTTTGATCGCGCGGTTGCGGACGCTGCGGCCGTACGAGATCAAGAGATTCTTGCAACGCCTACCGATAAAGTGGCGGTTAAAGCAGCTCGTGATGCGTATAAGACTGCATTCGCTCAGCTCAAGCAATTGTTCCAGGCAAATATCGCGGCTACCAAGCAAGCTCGCGACGCAGCAATTGCCGCAGCTAAATAAAATAGGGTTCTACATTTCCTAAGTGCGGAAGGTGGGACTTGAACCCACACGTCTTACGACACAGGTTCCTAAGACCTGCGTGTCTGCCATTTCACCACTCCCGCTGGAGATAAGAGAAGGCTAAAGTAAGTTCCCGCACAAGACAAACTGAGCTTGTAACCCGACCGTTAAGGAGCACGTGGAATGGCACTTGAAGCAAAGCCTTCAGATAAATTCACTTTTGGCCTTTGGACTGTTGGCTGGCAAGCCCGTGATCCATTTGGTGATGCAACACGTGCAGCGCTTGACCCGGTCCGCACCGTTAACGAACTTGCATCGCGCGGTGCGTATGGCGTCACCTTTCACGATGACGATTTAATTCCCTTTGGTTCAAGCGACGCCGATCGCGCGCAACATATAGCTAAGTTCAAGAAGGCCCTCGCTGACACCGGCATGAAGGTGCCGATGGCGACAACAAATCTTTTCACCCATCCCGTATTTAAGGATGGTGCATTGACATCAAACGATCGCGATATCCGCCGCTATGCCTTGACCAAGGTGATGCGCAATATTGAATTGGCGGTTGATTTGGGCGCAGAGATTTACGTCTGCTGGGGCGGACGCGAAGGGGCCGAATCCGATGCGGCCAAGGATGCCTACGTCGCGCTTGAGCGTTATCGCGAAGGCTTCAATATTTTGAGCCAGTTTGTCTTGGATAATGGCTACAACATCAAGTTTGCGATTGAGCCAAAGCCAAACGAGCCGCGTGGCGACATCTTCTTGCCAACCATCGGTCACGCAATTGCCTTCATCGATTCGTTGGATCACCCAGAACTCGTCGGCGTGAACCCAGAAGTAGGGCACGAGCAGATGGCCGGCCTTAACTTCGTCCATGGCATCGCGCAAGCGCTCTTCCATAAGAAGCTCTTCCACATCGACCTTAACGGCCAGCACGGTCCAAAGTACGACCAAGACTTGGTCTTCGGCCACGGTGATTTGAAGTCCGCCTTCTTCTTGGTTGATCTGCTCGAGCGTTATAAGTACGACGGACCAAAGCATTTTGATTACAAGCCAGCTCGCACCGAAGACGACAAGGGCGTCTGGGCGTCGGCATCAGCCAACATGCGCACCTATTTGGCGCTGAAGGAGCGCGCGATTGCCTTCCGCAATGACCCACGTGTCATCGCTGCAATGAAGGAATCACGTATTGATCAGCTCGCGGTGCCTACCTTGGCGGCTGGGGAAAGCTGGAAGGACCTTGCTAACCCATCATTCGATATCGACTCAGCAGGAGAGCGTGGAATGGGTTATGAGGCGCTCGATCAGCTTGCGATCGAACACCTCATGGGTGTGAAGGCTTAAACAGAACCCTTACGAGAAATTGCGTCGACACCGGCGGAGATCAACAATACGAAGCCGGTGACGATGTACTTGATACCAGCTGCATATCCGAGCAATCCCATACCGTTATCGATAACTGATACGACCAAACCGCCGAGGATTGCATCGCGAAGCTTGCCTTTGCCACCAAAGAGAGATGTTCCACCGATGACCGCTGCGCCGACGGCGTAGAGGAGAGTGGAAGAACCACCGGTTGTTGGTGAGATCGAGTTTTGGCGCGAAGCGAAAATCAAGCCTGCGACCGCGGCCATTCCTGAACAAATAACGAATGCCATGGTACGAACGCGCTTGACGTTAATACCGGCGCGACGAGCAGCTTCAGCGTTACCGCCGACTGCATACAAGTGACGACCGAAGGCGGTGCGTTGCAGGAAGAAGGTTCCGACAACCAAAATCAAGAGAATCACTGGAACGATATAAGGAGTTCCCTTGAGGCTAATCAGCTTCGGATTGTTCGAACGCTCGAGGTTCAAGACATAGACGGCGAAGGCGCACAAAGCGAGCAATGAAGCGGTCTTCAACACCCAGAGCTGCATGAGCTCGACCTTGAGGCCCTGCTTGCGACGCAACTGCATCTTGCGAAGACCAGAGAGCACGTAAAGAACGGCGCAGACGACAAAGAAGATCCAGCTGTTGGTGACGCTGATGTTGCTGTTCTCAATCTTCAACACCGTCGGTTGTGTCATAGGAATTGTTCCGCCTTCTCCAGCGAGAAGAAGCAAGAGACCTTGGAATCCAAGGAAGGCGGCGAGGGTTACAACGAAGGAGGGGATGCCGAGATAGGCGACCAACCATCCGATTGATGTTCCGAGCGCAACTCCGACGATGACCGAAAGACCAAATGCGACATACCAAGGCCAACCATGGTTGGTCACCAAGATGGTCATAACCGCGCCGCAAACGCCCGATGCGTATCCAGCCGACAAATCGATATCGCCGAGCAGTAATACGAAAATCAAGCCCATGGCGATGACAATGACCGCGGCGGCCTGAGTCAACAAGTTTGCGAAGTTGATTGGAGTCAAGAAGGTCGGTGACATGACGGTAAAGACCGCGCAAAGTACGACCAATCCGAGGATTGCCGCGAGCGAACCGATATCGCCGGAACGAATGCGCGACCAGTAGTCGGTCATCGCGCTCTTGATGCTTGGCTTTACAGGGGTATCAACAGTCGTCATTTAGCGAGCTCCAACCGGTGTCACACCAGCAGATTTGCCGGTAGTAATAAGTTCAATAACCTGATTTGTGGTGACGTCTTTCTTCTTTACCTGCGCAGCCATCTGGCCGAGATACATGGCAGAAATATTGTCTGCCACTTCAAAAACATCCGTTAGGTTGTGGCTGATCAATACAACTGCGATGCCGTTGTCGGCGAGGCGACGAACCAAGTTCAAGACTTGTTCGGTCTGGGAAACGCCAAGCGCGGCGGTTGGTTCATCGAGCACAACCACCTTGTTGTTCCACAACACAGCGCGAGCAAT
>DAIPLA010000012.1:8853-11802 GCA_036769465.1 Candidatus Nanopelagicaceae bacterium | reverse complement strand
GGTGGCGTCGCGCGGACCGCTAACGCTGACCTTGTTTCCTTCAAAGATGTAATCGCCGTGATCGATTTCGTAAATTCCCGCGATGCACTTGATCAAGGTGGATTTACCTGCGCCATTATCGCCGACGAGCGCGGTGACCTGTCCTGGGTAGACGTCGAAGTCAACGCCACGCAGTACATGGACGGCACCGAATGATTTATTTATTCCGCGGAGCGAAAGGATTGCTTCAGTCACAAATCTGCCTCGGGCTTTCTTTATCTGCTCTTTTTTGGGGGGCGAGCTGCGGGATGTGAACGGCGCAACTGTAGTTTATTTGTGGGGGATTTACGAGGAGCGGATTCCCAGGATTCAGGGAGGGAAAAAGCGAGAGGCCCGCCGGATTACTCCGACGGGCCCCGCATTACTGATTTTCAGACTTACTTGACACCGTACTTGGTACAAGCAGCTGCACCTGCGATTGCGCAGATCTTTGCAGCGGTGGTCTGACCTGACTTAACAACAACCTCAACGTTTGACGCGGTGATTGCTGTTGGGGCCAAGAGAACGGATGGAACCATTGTCTTGCCCTGTGAAGTCATGCCGGTAGCTGTTGTTGCCTTCTGGCCCTTGAACAAAGCAACTGCAAGTGCCGCAGCAGCGTTTGCCTCTTGAGCGATTGGCTTGAAGACGGTGTTTGAAAGGTCACCAGTCAAGACTGCAGCAAGACCAGCGTCTGTTGCATCCTGGCCTGATACGCAGACCTTGCCGTTAAGACCGTTCTTCTTCAATACTGCAACAGCAGCAAGTCCGAGACCTTCGTTAGCTGATACAACTGCATCAAGCTTTCCGCCAGCCTTGGTCAACATCTGCTCGAAGATTGTTCCGCCCTGGACGTTGTCCCAGTTTGGTACTGACTGATCGTCAACAAGAGTTCCGCCGTTAGCCTTGAGGTAAGGACCAACTACAGATGCGTAGCCTGCCTTGAACAAGGTTGCGTTGTTATCTGTTGGTGAACCGTTCAAGTAAACAACACGTGGGTTCTTTACGCCCTTTGCCTTGAGGCAGTTAACAATGCCGGTTCCCTGGAGAACGCCGACCTTGGTGTTGTCGAATGAAACGTAGTAAGACTCTGTGCCACCGAGTGTGAGGCGGTCATAGTCGATTGTTGGAACGCCTTGTGCCTTTGCCTTGGTCTGAACAGCAATGTTTGATGCTGCATCCAAGTTAACGGTTACGAGAACCTTTGCACCTGATGCCAAGAACTGATCTGCAATTGTCTGGAATGCAGTCTTGTCACCGTTTGCGTTTTGAATCTTTGCTGTTACGCCAGCAGCCTTGAACGCAGCTGTAAGAGCTGGACGGTCATAGGTTTCCCAGCGGTTTGATGAAGCAGCATCTGGAAGGATGACGCCAACGAAGCCTGCGGCTGCGTGAGCTGATGTTGCTGCAAAACCGGAAAGCGCAAGAGCAGCTGTTGCAAGACCAGCTACGAGCGCGTTACGACGCTTTGACATATGTTTGTTTACCTTTCGAAGGGTCTTATTCGTGGTCAAACCTGCTTTGACCGCGGGTCGAATAAGCGAGGTAAAGGTAACCCAACCAGCTGACTTAGCCCATATTTGGAAAGGGATAATTCGGACATTTTTGCTAACGATTAGATAACGCCCGTACGGGTACCCTTCACCAGATGAGCGCGCAATCGATTCAAGATCAGCTGAGCGCCACCATTCTCGAGGTTCTCCACAGCGCCAAGGCCACCGGCTTGCTGAACTGTGAAATCCCGGCCGAGGTGACGTTGGAGCGTCCTAAGAATCGTGATCATGGCGATTACGCCACATCCATCGCGCTGGCGCTCGCAAAGCCCGCGGGCAAGAACCCGCGCGAGGTCGCACAAATTTTGATTGATGGCTTAACCGGTAATAAAGATATTGCCTCGTTAGATATCGCTGGCCCCGGGTTCGTGAACATCACGCTTGCAAAAGCAAGTCAGGGCGCGGTTGTCCATTCAATTCTGCAACAAGCTAATAAATATGGTCACGGTAATTCCTTAAACGGCGTGGCCATTAACCTCGAATTCATCAGCGCCAACCCCACCGGACCGTTGCACCTGGGGCATACGCGCTGGGCGGCGGTTGGTGATGCGCTCGGTCGAGTGTTGAGCGCGGCAGGCGCGCGTGTGACGCGCGAGTTTTATATTAATGATCGCGGCAATCAAATGGATCTCTTCGGCGCATCTCTGCAAGCCGCGGCTGAAGGCAAGCCAACGCCGGAAAACGGTTATCACGGCGATTACATCCAAGATTTAGCGAAAGAGATTGTGGCGCAACATCCAGAAGCGAAGACGCTCGAGGAATTCCGTGATTATGGATACGCGCTTCAACTTAAACAACAACAAGATGTCCTCGATAATTTCGGAACCCACTTTGATGTTTGGTTCTCCGAGAAGTCGTTGTACGACAACAACTTCTTTGATCACTCGATGGCCGCGTTAAAGTCCCAGGGACATGTCTTTGAACAAGACGGTGCAACTTGGCTACGCACCACCGATTACGGCGACGATAAAGATCGCGTGATGATTAAGTCGGACGGCTCGTTTGCATACTTTGCCTCCGACACCGCTTATTACATCTCTAAACGTGAGCGCGGATTCGATATTTGTATTTATATGTTGGGCGCAGACCACCACGGATACGTCGGTCGCTTAAAGGCGATTGCCGCGTGTGCTGGCGATAATCCCGAATACAACATTCATGTATTGATCGGCCAGATGGTGAAAATCATGGAAGGCGGCGAGGAAGTAAAGCTTTCTAAGCGCGCCGGAACGATTATTACCTTGGAAGAATTGGTGGAAAAAGTGGGCGTGGACGCCGCTCGTTACACCTTGATTCGCTATCCGGTGGAAACACCGATGATTATGGATGTGGATTTGCTACGCAGCCACACCAATGAAAATCCGGTGTACTACGTGCA
>DAIPLA010000012.1:0-8753 GCA_036769465.1 Candidatus Nanopelagicaceae bacterium | reverse complement strand
TAGGCGTTTCCGCGCCGGAGAAGATGTAGATATGTCCTTTGCCAAGAATGTCTTTTCACTGAACGCGACCTTCAACGGCGAGCTTTCGATTGCTGGCATAAAGGCTTCGACCCTCGCAAAAGAATTCGCGACGCCATTGTTCGTCATTGATGAAGACGACTTTCGTTCGCGCGCCACGAGCTGGAAGAGCGCACTCGACAAGCATTTTGGCGCGCAGGCGGGTCATGTTTATTACGCGTCGAAGGCCTTTATCTCGGTCGAAGTCGCTAAGTGGATTAACGAGATTGGCATCGGCTTGGATGTCTGCACCGGTGGCGAGCTCGCCGTTGCGTTGGCCGCGGGTTTTCCAGCCGATCGCATTGAAGTTCATGGCAACAATAAATCAGAGGCAGAGATTGAGGCCGCAATCGCTGCCGGTTGCGCCACTATCGTTCTTGATTCGTTCCACGAAATCGAACGCGTTAATCGCATCGCCGGCGCGCATAACGCTATTCAAAAGGTGTTGTTGCGTTTAACCCCGGGCGTCGAAGCGCACACTCACGAAAGTATTTCGACCGCGCACGAAGATGTGAAGTTTGGTTTCTCCATCGCCAGTGGCGCCGCTTGGAAAGCGGTGGAAGAAGTCGAAGCCGCCCCGCATCTTCGCCTGGCCGGAATCCATTCGCACATCGGGTCGCAGATTTTTGTCGCAGACGGTTTCGAAGTCGCGGCATCACGACTCATCGCATTTCTTGCCCAATTCCGTGATCACTTCAATCGTGAATTGCCAGAACTTGATTTGGGTGGGGGATACGGCATCGCCTATTTGGCGGATGAAACAACGATGGAGCCCGACCAGATCATGGCTCGTCTCGCCGAGATTGTGAAGGAACAATGCGCCGCGCATTCGTTGGTGGTTCCTACTGTTTCCATCGAACCCGGACGCGCGATTGCGGGACCCAGCACCACTACCTTGTATGAAGTCGGCACAACAAAGGTTGTTACTTTGGAAAACGGCGCGAACCGTCGTTACATCTCGGTTGACGGTGGCATGAGCGACAACATTCGCCCCTCGTTGTACCAAGCGGAATATCTCGCAATTTTGGCCAACCGCGAATCGACCGAATCGGTTCGTGATTCTCGTATCGTCGGCAAGCACTGCGAATCCGGCGACATCATTATTCGTACTATCGATCTGCCGGGCGATATCGATGCCGGAGATCTGCTTGCGATTCCCGCCACAGGCGCTTACGGCCGCAGCATGGCCAGCAATTACAACCATATGGCCCGGCCCGCCGTTGTTGCCGTGAAATCAGGGACCGCCCGCGTCATTCTTCGTCGTGAAACCACCGCGGATTTATTAAGCCTTGATGTCCTTGAAAGCCCGCGCACGCTTTCCTAGAAATAGTGGAGAATACGAGGATGAATCCGGGTAAATCAGATAAGCGCCTCAAGATCGGCATGCTCGGATGCGGCGTCGTTGGTTCCCAAGTCGCCCGCTTGATGCTGGAAAGCGCGGAAGACCTAGACGCTCGTTCTGGCGCAACGCTCGAGCTCGTCAAGATTGCGGTCCGCGACCTCAACGTGGATCGGCCAGGAATTAATCCGGCGATTCTTACCACCGACGCTGATTCCGTTGTGAACGATCCCGAGATCGACATTGTTATTGAAGTTATGGGTGGCATCGAACCCGCTCGTTCATTGGTCTTGAAGGCGATGGAGAATGGCAAGTCGGTGGTCACCGCCAACAAGGCGATGCTCGGTCGACACGGCGCCGAAATGTTTAAAGCGGCGATGAAGAACAAAGTGGATTTGTATTACGAAGCATCGGTCGCGGGTGCAATTCCGATTTTGCGTCCAATGGGCGAATCCTTGGCCGGTGATTATGTTCGTCGCGTCATGGGTATCGTGAATGGCACAACCAACTTCATTTTGACCAAGATGGACGAATCCGGCGCAACCTTCGCCGATGCGTTGAAAGAAGCGCAGGCGCTTGGTTACGCCGAAGCCGATCCCACCGCCGACGTCGAAGGTTTTGACGCGGCCGCAAAGATTGCAATTCTCGCGACGCTCGCTTTCCACACCGAAGTCATTGATACCGAGGTATCTCGCGAAGGTATTACTGGTATCACCGCTGAAGATGTTGCGGTCGCCAAGTCATTGGGCTTGGTCGTTAAGTTGATTGCGATCGCAGAGCTCAACAACAAAGAAGAGATTTCGGTGCGCGTGCATCCGACCATGCTTGCTCGCACCCACCCATTGGCTTCGGTGCGCGATTCATATAACGCGGTCTTCGTGCAGGCCGAATCCGCCGGCGACTTGATGTTCTATGGTCGCGGCGCAGGCGGTGCTCCAACCGCGTCGGCAATTTTGGGTGACTTGGTTGAAGTCGCGCGTCACAAGGTTGATGGTGGACTTGGTGCACCAGAGACCGATTACGCAGATTTAGATATGGCGCCGATTGGATCGATGCCTACTCGTTACTTGATTCGCCTTGAAGTACTCGATATTCCTGGCGTTTTGGCCTCTGTCGCCAACACCTTTGCGCATCACAATATTTCGATTCAGACCGTTCGTCAGACAGGTCGCGATGATCGCGCAGAATTGATTGTCATGACCCACATGGCGCTCGATAAAGATTTGGCAAATACCGTAGCCGAACTCGCAAAGCTCGAGACGGTAAAAGAGGTAGCGAGCGTTATTCGCGTGGAAGGAACTCTTTCGTGAGTATTTTTGGAAAGCCACAACACCAAGCCAAACCATGGCGCGGTGTCATCGAGGAATATCGTCATCGTCTGCCAGTCAGCAAGAAGACTCCGATTATTTCGTTGCGCGAAGGCGGCACTCCGCTCGTGCACGCCGGCTTCCTTTCCGAGGCGCTTGAGAATGATGTCTGGCTCAAAGTAGAAGGCGCGAACCCCACCGGATCTTTTAAAGATCGCGGTATGACGATGGCGATTTCAAAAGCGGCCGAAGATGGCGCGAAAGCGGTCATCTGCGCCTCGACCGGAAATACCTCGGCATCCGCTGCTGCGTATGCAACTAAGGCGGGAATGACTCCTGTTGTGCTTGTTCCACAAGGAAAGATTGCAATGGGCAAGTTGGCGCAAGCGATTGCGCATGGCGCGACCTTGTTACAGGTAGACGGAAACTTTGACGATTGCTTGAACCTTGCGCGCGACTTGTCAGATAACTATCCGGTCGCATTGGTTAACTCGGTTAATCCATTCCGCATCGAGGGTCAAAAGACCGCGTCATTCGAGGTCGTTGATGTGCTCGGCAACGCGCCAGATATTCATGCCCTGCCGGTCGGCAACGCGGGCAACATCACCGCGTACTGGAAAGGCTATCGCGAGTATTACGACGATGGCTTGGCCAAGAAGCTGCCACAGATGTGGGGATTCCAGGCCGAAGGCGCATCGCCGATTGTTCGCGGCGAGGTAGTTCCCAATCCTGAAACAATCGCAACCGCGATTCGCATCGGCAACCCAGCTTCATGGTCACAAGCAGTCGAAGCGCGTGATTCATCCGGCGGATTGATCGACTCGGTCACCGATGATCAAATTTTGTCTGCATATCGATTGGTCGCGGCGCGCGAAGGCGTATTCGTAGAGCCATCCTCGGCCGCGGGTATCGCGGGACTCATTAAGAAGCAGGCGCAAGGAAAGCTTCCACGCGGCAAGAAAATTGTCATCACCGTGACCGGTAACGGCCTCAAGGATGTGCAGTGGATTTTGGATGGCGCGGGCGCACCGATTGTTGTTCCGGTTGACGCCAAGGCCGCCGCGAAAGCAATTGGATTGATCTAATGTCGAATAATCGCCTGACCTTCAAAGCCACGATGGCGCAGACTTCTGTGCCCGCGACGTCGGCGAACCTTGGACCTGGCTTTGATTCATTCGCGATCGCGTTGGATCTTCGCGATCGTTACGCCGCGCAAATCTTGGATGACGCGATTATTGATGTTGACGTTTCGGGCGAAGGCGCGGATGAGGTCAAGAAAGATAAAACCAATCTCGTTGTCCGCGCGATGATGGCGGGCTTTGAATTCATGGGGCAGAAGCCGCGCGGTATTGCGCTGCGCCAGCTCAACGCGATTCCCCATGGACGCGGATTGGGATCCTCCGCCGCGGCGATCATTGGTGGACTCGCGCTCTCGCGTCATTTAGTTTTGGGCGGCGAACAATTGTTGACCGATGAAGACATGTTGGTCATTGCGACCCAGATGGAAGGCCACCCTGACAATGTCGCGGCGGCGATATCTGGCGGCGCGACCGTTGCATGGATGGAAGATATTCATGGCGTTTCCACTGGTCGCAGCGTCTCGATTCCGGTGGATGCTCGCATCAAGGCAATTGCTTTTGTGCCAGAGAATCATCTCGCGACAGCGAAGGCCCGCAAGTTATTGCCCGAGACAATCAGCCATGCCGACGCGGTATTTAACTCATCGCGCGCGGCGCTGTTGACGCAGGCGATTGCTGGTCGACCAGATTTGTTGTTCGTCGCAACCGAGGATCGCTTGCACCAGAGTTACCGAGCCGAGGCGATGCCAAAGTCATTGGCGCTTGTCGCCAAGTTACGCGCAGCTGGTGTTGCCGCAACGGTCAGTGGCGCTGGACCATCAGTACTGGTTCTTCATGTGGATACCGAGACCGAGGTCGATGAGATTATTAAGGCCGCGGGCGCGGGATTTGTCGCCCACAAGCTGGCAATTTCGCCGCTCGGAGTTGAATAAGCGTCGAATAAGGCCTAAATCTATTAAGAAACTAGCGGGCAAAACCCCGCACAAGTTGAGGATTCGCCCGACTGGGTGCTAAGTTTCTCTTGTTCGCAGGGCTTGAACGATCGGCCAGTTAGTCGGACATTATCCAAAAAAAATGACAGCGTCCTTCGGGCGCATCCCAATAGAAATGCGAAACCCCCATACTTATGAGCGGTACAGAAGAAGCAACAAAAGAAAATGATGCACTCGTTGCCTTGGGTCTGCCTGAATTAAAGAAAGTTGCCGGACAGCTCGGCATCGAAGGCGCAGCCAAGATGAAGAAGGGTGACTTGGTCACCGCGATTGCAGATTTGCAGGCAAAGAATCGCGAAGCCGCAAAGGCTGAACGCGAGGCTCGTCGCGCGGAACGCGATGCCCGTCGCAAGGCCGGCAACAAGCAGAAGAATTCCAATAACAATAACAACGACGGTGACGATGACGGCGAGAACCAAGGTTCTAACCCGAATGACGCGTCTGATGCCGATGTGAATCGCCGCGAATGGTCAGGCAATGGGAATGGCGGTGGACGCGACCGCGACCGTGGTCGTCATCGCGACCGCAACGATCGCCAGGGTCGCCATCGCGATCGCGGCAATCGCGAAGAGCGCGAGATTCAGATTTCCGAAGATGACGTTCTTCTTCCGGTCGGTGGATTGCTCGACATCCTCGAGAATTACGCCTTTATTCGCACCAGCGGATATTTGCCAAGCCCAAACGATGTTTACGTTTCTCTCCAACAAGTTCGTCGCCATGGATTGCGCAAGGGTGACGTCGTGACCGGCGTTGTGCGCCAACCACGCGAAGGCGAGCAAAAGGCAAAGTTCAACGCCCTTGTGCGCGTCGAGACCGTGAACGGCACCGATGCAGAGGCCTCAAAGGACCGCGTCGAGTTCGCAAAGCTCGTTCCGTTGTATCCGCAAGAACGTCTACGTCTCGAGACCGAGCCAAATATTTTGACGACTCGCGTCATCGATCTGATTTCACCTATCGGTAAGGGTCAGCGCGGACTTATTGTGTCGCCTCCTAAGGCCGGTAAGACGATGGTTCTCCAGTCGATTGCTAATGCGATTACCACCAACAACCCCGAGTGCCACTTGATGGTGGTCTTGGTGGATGAGCGTCCAGAAGAAGTGACCGATATGCAGCGCTCGATTAAGGGCGAAGTTATTGCGTCTACCTTCGATCGCCCCGCAGATGATCACACTTCAGTCGCAGAACTCGCGATCGAGCGCGCAAAGCGTTTGGTCGAGCTCGGCCACGATGTGGTTGTTCTCCTTGATTCCATTACTCGTTTGGGTCGCGCATACAACATTGCCGCACCTGCCTCCGGTCGTATCTTGTCCGGTGGTGTGGATTCAGCCGCGTTGTATCCACCGAAGAAGTTCTTTGGCGCCGCGCGTAACGTGGAAAACGGCGGATCGCTCACGATTCTTGCCACCGCGTTGATTGATACCGGTTCGAAGATGGATGAAGTGATCTTCGAAGAGTTCAAGGGCACCGGTAACATGGAATTGATCCTGAACCGTAAGTTCGCCGACAAGCGCATCTTCCCAGCGGTCGATGTCGTTGCGTCGGGTACTCGTAAGGAAGAAATTCTGATGGGTACCGAAGAGCTCAATATCGTTTGGCGTTTGCGTCGCGTCTTGCACGCGTTGGAGCCACAGCAAGCACTCGAGTTGTTGCTCGAGCGCATGAAGGGCACCAAGTCGAACGTTGAGTTCTTGATTCAGATTCAGAAGACCACGATCTCTGAGGCCTCGAAAGAGAACGCCCCGGGTTCGGCTTCCTAAGCACCAATAATTAAGCTTGTTTTTGGGGGATAGCCCGCGCTGGGTTATCCTTCTACCCGCTGGTTCACGGTAATCCTGCCGACCCAGTACCGCCTTCGAGAGAAGGCTCGATAAGGAGAAGACCATGAAGTCCGAGATTCATCCAGAGTATGTAGAGACCACTGTTACTTGTGGTTGCGGCGAAGTTTTCACAACTCGCAGCACCAAGACAACTGGTTCCATCTACGTTGAAGTGTGCTCCGTCTGCCACCCGTTCTACACCGGCAAGCAACGTATTCTCGATACCGGCGGCCGCGTCGCCAAGTTCGAAGAGCGCTTCGGTAAGAAGAACTCCAACCCAAATCTCGCTTAGCTTTTTTCAAGAGACCGCTCAGTGTTCGCTTCGGCGTGCACGGCGGTCTCTTTGCTTTTGTAGGTAATGAAATTTTTCAAGGATTGAAAGGAGAGGACCATGACGGATCGCTTTGGCAATATGCCCGAACTGCTTGCTGAGTACAACGAGCTTGAAGCGCAAATGGCCGATCCTTCAATTCACTCCGATCAAGGCAAGGCGCGCCAATTGGGCAAGCGTTACGCCGCATTGGGACCGATCATCGCCGGATATCGCGCGTGGAAGTCGGCCGCGGATGATTTAGCGGCTGGCCAAGAGATGGCGGCCGAAGACGAGGCATTTGCCTCCGAGATTCCTGCGCTGCAAGAAGCGCTGACTGCTGCCGAAGACAAGCTCGAAGATTTGTTGTTGCCGCGCGACCCTAACGATGACCGCGACATCATTTTGGAAATCAAAGCGGGCGCTGGTGGCGATGAGTCGGCTCTCTTTGCCGGTGACTTGTTGCGCATGTATCAGCGATATGCCGAGCGCCAAGGCTGGCGCACCGAAATCATCGACACGACTGAATCCGATCTAGGTGGCTATAAAGATTTAACGATGGCGGTTAAGGCGAAGGGAATTCCAGAGCCCGGTCACGGTCCATATGCGAAGTTAAAGTTTGAAGGCGGCGTGCACCGCGTACAGCGCGTGCCCGAGACCGAATCGCAAGGCCGCATTCACACATCCGCCGCGGGCGTTTTGGTTTTGCCGGAAGCAGAAGAAGTTGACGTTGAAATCAACATGAATGACCTGCGTATCGATGTGTATCGCTCCAGTGGTCCCGGCGGTCAGTCGGTGAACACCACGGACTCCGCGGTTCGTATTACTCATATTCCGACCGGCATTGTTGTTTCGTGTCAGAACGAGAAGTCCCAATTACAGAACAAAGAATCCGCGCTCCGTATTTTGCGCGCACGTATGTTGGTGGCGGCGCAAGAAGAGGCCGATCGTATTGCCGGCGATATCCGTAAGTCCCAGGTCCGCACTGTGGATCGTTCTGAGCGCATTCGCACCTACAACTTTCCAGAGAACCGGTTGAGTGATCATCGGGTTAACTTCAAGTCCAACAACTTGGACGCGGTGTTGAATGGCGATTTAGATCCAGTGATTGATGCGTTACTCGAGGCCGATAAGGCCGCCAAGTTGGCATCCGGTGAACACTAAAGATTTATTGAAACGCGGCAAGGAAATATTGGCCGCGAAAGATATTGGCGCGGTTGATGCCGAGCTGTTGCTCGCCCATGTGTTGGGTATCGAGCGGATGGAATTACACGCCAAGACCATCGAGGTCGGCGAAGACGATGTCGAGCAGTACGAGCATTATTTGGATCGCAGGATCACTGGCGAGCCCACTCAATACATCGTGGGTACAGCGCCCTTTCGATATCTCGAGTATCAAGTCGGTCCCGGCGTTTTGATTCCGCGGCCCGAGACCGAATTGTTGGTTGATGAAGTTCTGCATCACATCGCGTCTTTGCCAGACCCCATCAGCGTTGTTGATTTAGGGAGCGGTAGCGGCGCGATCGCGATTTCCATTGCATCCGAGACCGCGGGCAAGAAAAACGTCCACGTAGTCGCGGTAGAGAAATCGAGAGAAGCCGCCGAGTGGTTGAACAAGAACATTGCGTTGCACGACGTGAATGTGCGGGTGGTTATTGATGACGCCCAGAGCGCGCTTGAGGGCGTGAAGTGCGACGTGGTGGTTGCCAATCCGCCATATGTGCCGACCGACGCGGTCTTGCCGAAGGAAGTCACGCGCGAGCCAGGCGAGGCGTTGTTTGGTGGGGATGTCACGGGCATGGTGATTCCACGCGCATTTATTGCGGCCGCGGCGCGATTGCTCAAGCCCGGT
>DAIPLA010000011.1:1317-19283 GCA_036769465.1 Candidatus Nanopelagicaceae bacterium | reverse complement strand
TGTAGAAAGCGAAGCGATTGGAGCGAACTCCTTCGGGTAGTTCTCGTAGGGAATCGGGTCATCCCGGATCCCGCGAAATCCAAGGATGGTCGTGGCGCCTGGCTACATCGACAATGTTTCGATATCGCCGTGGAGCGTCGATCGTTCGGCAGAGCGTTGAAGTCTGATTCTGAATTAGACCTCAGTGAGCTGAAGCAGTATTTACTCCCATAACTAATAACAGGAGCATTAAATGTGCACTAAGGCAATCTCTCAATCATGAGCACCGCGCGCTCATGAGTAAGGCATTGATTTAGGCTTCAGCGAACTTCGCAGGGGCCTTAGAAACGGAAGGCAACTGTGGCAAAGGTCCGCGTTTACGAGTTAGCAAAAGATTTAGGTTTAGAAAGTAAGGAACTGCTCGCCAAGCTTCAAGAAGTAGGCGAATTCGTTCGATCAGCATCATCGACGGTCGAAGCACCTGTGGTGCGCAAGTTGATGGAGAAGTTTCCTGATTTAGCGAACGCCGCAAAGGTCGCAGAATCCACCGAAGCTCCCAAGCCCGCTAAGAAGGCTGCAGCCAAGAAGACCGCTGCGAAGAAGAGCGACGGCCCCACTCCGGAAGAGATCGAAGCGGCGCTCGCGACGCTCGATGCCGATACCCGTGCACAACTTGCAAGCGCTCAAGCAGCTCAAGCCGCCGCCGCCACCGCACCTGTCGCACCAGTAACGCCGGTTGCTCCGTCAGCTCCTTCATCTGGTGATGATGCATCTGCTACTCAGATGCCACGTCCGCCGCGTCCGGGCAATAATCCATTTTCTTCGGGTACAAATCCTGCGACCGCGATGCCACGTCCACCGCGTCCAGGCAACAATCCATTCTCAACTGGCGGTGTGGTGCCACGTCCACCAGCACAACGACCTTTGCGTCCAGGCGAGCGTCCTCCGATGGCGGGCTCACGTCCCGGTGCAGTACGTCCGGGTTTCGCAGCGCGACCACAAGCGCGTCCCGGTACAGGTGCACCCGGTGCAGCTGGTGCGCGTCCCGGTGGATCGTCACCGTATCGTCCCGGAACATCCGCAGGTGGAGCAGGTGCACCAGCAGGAAATAACTTTGGTCCAAATAAAACTGGCGGCCCAGGTCGTCATCAACGCGGTGGTGCTGCAGGTGCATTTGGAAAGCAAGGAAACAAAAATCGCAAGGGACGCAAGAGCAAGAAGGCGTTGCGTGAAGAGTTCGACAATATGGCGGCGCCATCACTCGGTGGCGCGGTTATTCCACACGGTGATGGCAAGACCCAGATTCGTTTGCGTCGCGGTGCGACTCTTATGGACTTTGCAGAAAAGATTGGCGGCGATCCCGCAGCGCTCGTTTCAGCCCTGTTCCACTTGGGCGAAATGGTCACCGCAACTCAGTCGGTAGATGAAGACACTTTCACGCTGCTCGGCGCAGAACTCGGTTATGTCATCCAGGTTGTCAGCCCAGAAGACGAAGATCGCGAGCTCTTGCAAGAGTTTGATATCGATCTTGATGATGAACTAGCAAATATCGATCCAGAAGATCTTGTTGTTCGTTCGCCAATCGTCACCGTTATGGGTCACGTTGACCACGGTAAGACTCGTTTGCTCGATGCGATTCGTTCGACCGAAGTCATCAAGACCGAAGCCGGTGGAATCACCCAGCACATCGGTGCGTACCAGATTCACCATATGCACGATGGCGCCGAACGCGCAATCACCTTTATCGATACACCCGGCCACGAAGCCTTTACGGCGATGCGTGCTCGTGGTGCAAAGGTCACCGACATTGCGATCTTGGTTGTTGCGGCCGATGACGGCGTGATGCCACAGACCATCGAAGCCTTGAACCACGCGCAAGCAGCCGATGTTCCCATTGTCGTTGCGGTAAACAAGGTCGATAAGGAAGGCGCGAACCCAGATAAGGTCCGCCAACAATTGACCGAATACAACTTGATCGCGGAGGAGTACGGCGGCGACACCATGTTCGTCAACGTCTCGGCTAAATCAGGTTCCGGAATTGATGAATTAATTGACGCGGTTCTTTTGGTTGCCGACGCAGCAATTGATCTTCGCGCAGTAGCCGATGACGATGCTCGCGGTGTCGCGATTGAAGCGAACCTCGACAAGGGTCGTGGCCCAGTTGCGACTGTTTTGGTACAACGCGGAACTCTGCATGTTGGTGATGCAATCGTCGCGGGTGGCGCGTTCGGTCGCGTCCGTGCGATGTTGGATGAGAATGGCGAACCAGTCGAAGAGGCAGGTCCATCGCGTCCGGTCCAGGTTCTCGGATTTACCTCCGTGCCTGGCGCGGGCGACACCTTCATTGTTGCCGAAGATGATCGCACCGCTCGTCAGATTGCAGAAAAGCGTCAGCTCGCAATGCGCAATGCCTTGCTTGCAAAGACTCGCAAGAAGGTCTCGCTCGAAGACTTCATGGAGCAATCCAAGATCAGCACCCTCAACCTCATCCTCAAGGGCGATGTGTCGGGTTCGGTCGAAGCGCTCGAAGATGCGTTGTTGCAGCTTGATGTCGGCGCCGAGGTCGACCTTCGCGTTATCCACCGTGGCGTAGGTGCGATCACCAAGAACGACGTCACGCTTGCATCCGCCTCAACCGCGGTCATCATCGGCTTTAACGTTAAGCCGGAACCACAGACCGCAATCTTTGCCGATCAAGAAGGCGTGGAGATTAAGTTCTACACCGTCATCTACCAGGCGATTGAAGAGATCGAAGCTTCGCTCAAGGGCTTGTTGAAGCCTGAATTTGAAGAGGTCGTTCTCGGTAATGCAGAGGTCCGTGACATCTTCAAGTCCAGCAAGTTCGGAAATATTTCCGGATCCGTTGTTCAAGATGGTCTTATCCGACGCAACGCCAAGGCGCGCACATTGCGCAACGGCGTCATCGTTGGTGAGAACCTGACCATCGAATCACTTCGTCGATTCAAGGATGACGCCACTGAGGTCAAGGAAGGCTTTGAGTGCGGTATCGGACTCGGTAACTTTAAGGACATCGAAGTCGGCGACATCATCCAGACCTACGAAATGCGCGAGAAGAAGCGCGCATAAGCCATGGCAAGTAATCGTGCGCTCAAGGTCGCTGACCGAATTAAGGAAGTAGTAGCAGCCGCATTAGAGACGCGGGTTAAAGATCCGCGTCTTGGCTTTGTTACGTTGACCGATGTTCGAGTCACCGGCGACCTCCAGCAAGCGTCAATTTTTTACACCGTTCTCGGTGACGGGGCTGCACAAGCAGATACCGCCGCGGCACTTTCATCGGCACGCGGAATGCTGCGCGCAGAGCTCGGACATGCGCTGGGGTTGCGAATCACACCCACGATTGAGTTCATTCCCGACGGATTGGCCGAGACCGCCAGCGCGATGAACGATGTACTTTCGCAAGCGCGTAAGGCAGACGAAGAATTGGCAAAGCTCCGCAAGAGTGCGAAGCCGATTGGTGAAGCCGACCCATATAAGAAGCACGAGTAGTTCGCTTTCGTATGAATGGTTTTCTCCTGGTGGACAAGCCCAGTGGGATGACGAGTCACGACGTTGTTGCAAAAATCCGTAAGCGCTTTGGGACAAAAAAAGTCGGCCATGCAGGCACCTTGGATCCCATGGCTACCGGTGTATTGGTTCTTGGGCTAGGCGTCGCGACCCGATTGTTGCCCTACGTCACCGATGGGAAAAAAGCATACGACGGCACCATTCGACTTGGCGCATCCACGCATACCGATGATCGTGAAGGCGACGTTCTGGTTACAACAGACGCATCCAACGTTTCTGATGATGCAATTCAAAGCGGATTAAAGGCAATGGTCGGCACAATTATGCAGCGCCCGAGTTCGGTCTCGGCGATCAAAGTCGACGGCAAGACTGCGCACCAGCGAGTCCGCGACGGAGAAGTAGTGGAATTGCCCGCCCGAGAAGTCACGATCGAATCAATCGCAGTGAATGAGATTCGTCGAGTCGATGGGTACATTGATGTCGATATCTCCGTGAACTGTTCCGCCGGAACGTATATCCGATCCATCGCGCGCGACTTGGGTGAGTCACTTCACGTCGGAGGACACCTGACCGCTTTACGTCGCACTCTGGTTGCACCGTTTGCGATAAGTGAATGTGGCCCGTACGAAACAGTTGACCCAATCTCTGTGGTCGATGGCATCAAGCGAGTTCTACCAGTTCGCGAATTGACGATAGAAGAGATGCGCGAGATTTCCTTTGGGCGCCAGCTCGAACCAAATTCGGCGTCATCGGTTTTCGCCGGGATTGCACCCGATGGAAATTTTGCTGCGTTAATCACCAATAAAGATTTCGGCGGAAAAACATTGGCGACCCCCATCATGGTTGCTGTGAAAGAATGAGGCCATGACCCATCGCGAAACCTGCGTCCTCATCGGCATCTTCGATGGCGTCCATCGTGGTCATCAGGAATTGTTATCGCTCGCCAACGAGCGTGGCCACACCACAGCGCTGACCTTTTATCCGCATCCCACCTCAATCTTCGCGCCAGAGCGCACCCCATCACAGCTGTTGCCGCTTTCCGATCGGGTTGAGTTATTAAAAGAACATGGTGCCGACGAGGTCGTCGTTATGGACTTCACTAAAGAATTTGCGGCGCTTTCGCCGGAAGAATTCATCGATCAGGTATTAGTCGAACAACTTCACGCAAGCCATGTTGTCATCGGCGCGAACTTCACCTTTGGACACAAAGCAGCCGGCAACGCCGAGACGCTCAAGGAAGCAAATAAGGGATTCGACGTCACGGTCGTTGCGCTCGAAGAAAATCGCGGGGCCCCTATTTCTTCGACCCGAATTCGGCACTTGATTGTCGATGGCGATGTTGAGCGCGCGTCAGATCTACTAACTCGGCCGCACTATTTGGTAGGCCAGGTCGTCCATGGCGAGAAGCGTGGTCGCGAGATTGGTTATCCCACCGCAAACATCGGATTAGATTCGTGGGCAACCATTCCGGCGGATGGCATCTATGCGGGCTGGATGAATGTCGGTGGAGAGCGCTACGCATCTGCAATATCCATCGGCACAAATCCAACCTTCCCAGGAGTTCGCGGTCGTCAGGTAGAGGCCTATGCGCTGGATAAAACCGGATTAGATTTATATGACCAGAGTGCAAAAGTAGAATTCATTGCTCGTCTTCGTGACACCGTGAAATTCGATGGCTTAGACCCATTACTGATTCAGATGGCAAAGGACTGCGACGCAGCTAGAACGATTTTGCTCGGCTGATTCGCGCGGATTCCCCGCGTAAATCGACCCCGATTTCCTACCCCTGATACCCCGCTGGTAACCTTTGCCCCACATCAAGCGAGTAAGCGTGCCTTCGTGAGTCACACCGAGGCCCTCGTGACAGTAATGGGAGTACCACATGGCACTACAGCCAGCAGAGAAAAAAGAGATCATCACAAAGTTCGGCGCTTCCGCGACTGACACGGGAAGTCCTGAAGCTCAGGTCGCTTTGCTCTCACGTCGCATCGAACAACTCACCGAGCACCTCAAGCTCAACAAGCACGATCACCACAACCGTCGTGGTCTGCTTCTTATGGTTGGTAAGCGTCGCCGTATTTTGCAATATCTCGCTCGCACCGATGTAACACGCTACAGAGCGATTATCGAAAAGCTCGGTATTCGCCGATAAAGACCGCCTTGCTCGTAACGACGAGCACGGGCATTTAACAAATAAACCTGCAAGGGTTATTGGTCTTTGGTAGTGGCTTCCGGAATGAATTCCGTGAGCTTCGATCGAAGATCCATTTCCTTGTGCAGGTTTAATAAGAAATGGAGATGACCTATGGAAGGTCAAGATGTGAAGTTCGCCGTTGCAAAAATTGATAACGGCAAGTTTGGAAAACGAGAGATCCGCTTTGAAACCGGTCGGCTAGCTAAGCAAGCTGCGGGTACCGCGGTTGTGTATCTCGATAACGAGTCGATGTTGCTCTCAGCAACAACCGCCTCAAAGAACCCTAAGGACCAATTCGACTTCTTCCCACTCACCGTGGATGTTGAAGAGCGCATGTATGCAGCAGGAAAGATTCCTGGCTCATTCTTCCGCCGCGAAGGTCGTCCTTCAGAAGATGCAATTCTTACCTGCCGTTTGATCGACCGCCCATTGCGTCCATCATTCGTCAAGGGTCTGCGTAACGAAGTCCAGATTGTTGTCACAGTCATGGCACTTCACCCAGATCACATGTACGACGTGATTGCGATTAACGCGGCATCGATGTCAACCCAGCTCGCAGGTTTGCCATTCTCAGGCCCAATCGGTGGCGTTCGCGTTGCCTTGATTGAGGGCCAATGGGTCGCATTCCCTGATCACTCTGATTTGGATAAGGCTGTCTTCGACATGGTCGTTGCTGGTCGTATCGCAGGCGACGATGTCGCCATCATGATGGTGGAAGCAGAAGCAACCTCCAAGACCATCGATTTGATCAAGGGTGGCGCAGGCGCTCCTACTGAAGAAATAGTTGGCGCTGGACTAGAAGCAGCTAAGCCATTCATTCGTATCTTGTGTGAAGCACAGATGGAATTGGCAAAGGTTGCTGCAAAGCCAACCGCTGAATTCCCGGTCTACTTGGATTACCAAGATGATGTCTACGCTGCTGTTGAAAAGGCTGCGAAGGATCAGCTTGCAGCTGCGCTCACCATTGCTGGAAAGCAAGAGCGCGAAACCAAGCTTGATGAAATCAACGCAGCTGTCACCGAGCAATTGGCAGAACAGTTCGAGGGCCGCGGCAAGGAAATTTCTGGCGCGCTTCGTTCTGTAACCAAGAAGCTTGTTCGCCAGCGCGTCTTGCGCGAGAAGGTCCGTATCGACGGCCGTGGCTTGCGCGATATTCGTGCGATCACCGCTGAAGTAGAGGTCATGCCTCGCGTTCACGGTTCCGCAATCTTCGAGCGCGGCGAGACCCAAATCTTGGGTGTCACAACCTTGAATATGCTCAAGATGGAGCAACAGCTCGACACCTTGAGCCCAGAGAACCACAAGCGTTATATGCACAACTACAACTTCCCGCCTTACTCAGTAGGCGAGACCGGTCGTGTTGGTTCACCTAAGCGCCGCGAAATCGGCCACGGTGCTCTTGCAGAGCGTGCGTTGGTTCCCGTTCTTCCTACCCGCGAAGAATTCCCATACGCAATTCGTCAGGTATCAGAAGCGCTCGGATCAAACGGCTCGACCTCAATGGGTTCTGTCTGTGCATCGACCATGTCGTTGCTCAACGCAGGTGTACCGTTGAAGGCAGCTGTTGCCGGTATCGCAATGGGCTTGATTTCAGATGATGTTGATGGCAAGACCGAGTACGTCGCCTTGACCGATATCTTGGGTGCAGAAGATGCATTCGGAGATATGGACTTCAAGGTTGCCGGTACCAAGGACTTTGTCACCGCGCTTCAGCTTGATACTAAGTTGGACGGCATTCCTGCCTCTGTTCTCGCCTCTGCTTTGTTGCAGGCGAAGGAAGCACGTTTGACCATCCTTGGCATCATGAACCAAGCAATCGACGCACCAGATGAGATGAGCCTCCTTGCTCCTCGCATCATTTCGATCAAGGTTCCCGTTGATTTGATCGGCGCAATCATCGGACCTAAGGGCAAGATGATTAACCAGATTCAAGACGAGACCGGCGCAGATATCACCATCGAAGACGATGGAACCATCTACATCGGCGCGCTTGAGGGCTCACAGGCTGAAGCCGCCAAGGCCATGATTGATGCAATTGCTAACCCAGTTGTGCCAAAGGTCGGAGAGCGCTTCAACGGCAGCATCGTGAAGCTGGCGACCTTCGGAGCATTCGTCTCCTTGGTTCCAGGCAAGGATGGCTTGCTCCACATCTCGCAGATCCGCAAGATGCACGGCGGAAAGCGAATTGAAAACCTTGAGGATGTCATGAAGGTCGGCGACAAGATCAACGTCGAAATTCAGGAGATCGATCCGAAGGGCAAGTTCTCACTCGTGGCTGTCGATCCTGATGGCAACATCTATGGCGCCGGCGATGCTGGAGCAGAGAAGTAAGAACTCTTCCTTAATCGGAAATCGACGTAATGGAAAAAACAACTCTTCCGAGCGGATTGCGAATTGTCACTGAAGAAGTCAGTGGCGTTCGCTCCGCAACGGTAGGAATTTGGGTCAACGTAGGCTCTCGCGACGAGACAAAACCAGTCGCGGGAGCTTCACACTTTCTCGAGCACTTATTATTTAAAGGCACGAAGTCCCGCGAAGCGATGGAAATTTCCTCATCCATCGAAGCAGTAGGCGGCGAGATGAACGCCTTCACCACCCAGGAATACACCTGTTATTACGCGCGCGTTATCGACACCGATTTACCGCTCGCGGTTGACGTTATTTCTGATTTGATGACCTCGTCATTGGTCCGCGCTGCCGACGTGGATTCGGAGCGGAACGTTGTCCTCAGCGAGATATCGGTTCGCGATGACGATCCATCAGATTACGTCGGAGAACTCTTTCTCAATACGTATTATGGCGACAATCCCTTGGGTCGATCGGTGCTGGGCACGGTCGATTCCATTAACGGAATGTCGCGCAACGCGGTCTACAACTATTATCGCAAGCACTACAAGCCGCATGAAATGGTTGTTTCAGTCGCTGGCAATATCAAGCACAAAAAAGTGGTGAAGCTGGTCGAGGCTGCTCTTTCTCGAGATGGTTTCCTTGATGTGCCCGCGATTAAATCTGATATTCGTTCCTCCGACCCGGTGAAGACTCCTGGCATCGGCAAAGTGGGAATGCTGGATCGCAAGACCGAACAAGCCCACGTCATCTACGGAGTGCCGGGCGTTGCTCGCACCGATGATCGCCGCTTCGCTTTAAGCATTCTGTCTATGGTCATCGGCGGTGGCATGTCCTCTCGACTCTTTCAAGAGATTCGCGAGAAGCGGGGCCTGGCGTATACGACCTATGCCTATCCTCAACAGTTTGCGGGAAGCGGCGTTCTCTATTTTTATGCCGGTTGCAAAACCGACAAGGCGGTCGAGGTCGCGGAAATTATGCGCGACGTGACGATGGACATTGCCGCCCACGGCGTGACCAGCGAAGAAATTACTCGCGCCAAAGGTGCGGTATCGGGCTCCATGGTTTTGAGCCAGGAAGACACCTTCTCGCGCATGAGCCGAAACGGTCAGAGCGAGCTTGTTTATGGTCGGATGACCAGCTTCGACGACATTTTGAAGAAGATTTCGGCGGTGACGCCCGAGCAAGTTCACCAAATTGCGCGCGACTTGTTCAATCAACCTTCTACGCTTGCCGTAGTGGGGCCCTTCCGAAGCGCCTCAAAATTTGAAAAGGTGATCTCATGAGTATCAAGGTTGCGATTCTCGGCGCACAAGGTCGAATGGGTTCCGAAGTCGTTAAGGCCGTTACTGCCGCGACCGACATGGATGTGGTCTGCGCGATTGATGTGAACGATGACATCAATCAACTCGTCACGAGCGGCGCACATGTAGTGGTCGACTTTACTCACCCCGACAGCGTGATGAAGAACCTGGAATTCGCGATTAACCACGATGTCAGTGTTGTTGTAGGCACAACTGGATTTGATGAGAAAAAGCTGGCCGAGATCAAGGGTTGGTTGTCTGCGCACCCAAAGGTCGGTGCACTGATTGCACCAAACTTCGGATTAGGCGCGGTCTTGATGATGCAGTTTGCCGCGCAGGCTTCGAAGTATTTTGAATCGGCGGAAATCGTCGAGCTCCATCACCCTAATAAGGCAGACGCGCCTTCAGGCACCGCAGCCCGCACCGCAGAATTAATCACCGAGGCCCGTAAATCTGTGAACAAATCGGCGATGCCGGATGCCACCACCAGCGCGCTCGATGGTGCTCGCGGCGCAAAGGTTGGCGATGTTCCGGTCCACTCGGTCCGCCTCCGCGGCTTGGTTGCACACCAAGAGGTGATCCTTGGTGATGTAGGGGAGACACTCACTATTCGCCACGACTCCATTGATCGCACTGGTTTTATGCCCGGCGTATTGCTCGGAATTCGCAACGTCGTGAAGACTCCAGGTTTAACCTTTGGACTCGAACATTTTCTCGACCTGAAGTAGTTTTATCCCACCCGAAAAAGGAGTACCAAGGATGTCAAAAGAAATCACAATGTACGGTGCCGACTGGTGTGGAGATTGCCGTCGCTCAAAGCGTTTCTTGGATGCTAATAACGTTAAGTACACCTATGTAGATGTCGAAGTTGATGCAGCAGCCGCCGATAAGGTTATGGAAATTAACGGTGGAATGAAATCTATTCCAGTAATTCTCTTCGAAGATGGTACCCACTTGACCGAGCCATCAGATAACGACTTGAAGGCTAAGTTAGAGGCACTCTCTATCCTTTAAACAATATTCTTCAGTCAAGCTCGCTTTAGTGAAAGTGAAAAACTAAAGCAGATGTAATAGCGGCGCTCAGAACCACTACGGGGAAGGGCGCCTTTGCTATGAGTGCAGCGATAGCGACTGCAACACCGGCAGCGCGATGATCAATCACTAGTTTGGTCTTCTCAGCCAGCGTTTGGGTCGCGACCAAAGCGCTTAATAGCGCAATCGGAGTTAGTGAATTAATCCGCTGTACTCGCGGTTGCGCGAGCCAGCTCTCGGGAATGGTTGAGCCCACGTATTTCAAGGCATACGCCAACACCGATGCGCCGATGACGGCAATCCACTGTGTGCTCATTCGCGCCAACCAATCGCAATCGCCAGCACGGCGCAGGAAATAATTGGCAGGCCGGCAGGAAGTCCTGGTGTGAGCACGAGTGAGAGCACAATCGCTGCCGCCATTAGCGCCCAGGTGTTACGCGCTTTGAGTCGAGGCCATAACAAACCGAGAAAAGCGGCGGGGACGGCTGCGTCCAAGCCCCATGCGGCGGGATTTCCCATCGCCTTCGCGCCGATTGCGCCGAGCAAGGTAAAAATATTCCAGAAGAGAAAGACGCCAATACCCGTTCGCCAAAATCCTTGCCGCGCATCGTCATCATGTAACTGGGCGAGCGCTACGCCAGTCGATTCGTCGATTGTCACGTGCGCCGCGGCGGCGCGTTTCCAACCTTGTACTTTCAGCAACGGCGCCATGCGCATTCCATACAGTGCGTTACGCGTTCCGAGCAACGTTGATGTTGCGATTGCGTTTATGGCGCCACCACCAGCACCCACTACACCCACCACCGCAAATTGCGATGCGCCCGAGAAGGTAAGTAGCGATAAGAGGCAGGCCTGGAGAATTGTGAAGTGATCCGCGACCGCCGCCGCTCCAAAGGCCACGCCGTATGCCCCGACCGTAATCGAGACGCTAAATGAATCGCGCTTCACTGACACGCCGATAGTGTGCCGTAATCCCCGCCTTCATGGCGAGCTCTATATAGGGTCGGGCGTATGAGCGAGGCCCAAACACAAGACGCACCAGCAACCCATTATCCGATCGAATTTCGTTCCGAGATGACGGTCGAGCTCGTGAAATCTAGCGCGAGTGATTCCGATGTTATTTGGGCGGCGCGGGTGTCGACCGCAGGCGAACAATCGTTGGACGCGGTTGGATCGGATGCATCTAGGGCAGAGGGTTTGATTAATTACTTGGCGCGCGAACGTCATGGCTCGCCATTTGAGCACACCTCGATGACCTTCTTTGTTTCTGCCCCGATCTTCGTTTTCCGTGAATTTATGCGCCACCGGATCGCTTCATATAACGAAGAGAGCGGTCGCTATCGTGAATTACGCCCGGTCTTTTACGTGCCTGGTCCAGAACGCAAGTTGGTGCAGATCGGAAAACCTGGCGCTTATTCCTTCGTAGATGGAAGCAAAGAGCAACATGACCTAACCGTCGAAGCAATTAAGGGTTCGTGCACTCAAGCGTACGAGGCCTACACAAAAATGCTTGACGCAGGCGTTGCTCGTGAAGTCGCGCGCGCGGTTCTGCCGGTCACTTTGTACTCCTCGATGTACGTCACCATGAACGCTCGCGCGTTAATGAATTTCCTCTCGTTGCGTACCGCTCGAGAAGGCTCGCATTTCCCGAGTTATCCACAGCGTGAAATTGAAATGGTTGCGGAAAAAATGGAAGAACATTTCGCACAATTAATGCCAATTACATACGGCGCCTTCCAAAAATCTGGCCGAATCGCGCCGTAATCCGAGCTTTCTACCGCCGCCGCGGACTTTCGGATAACCTTCACTCATGAGCACCCCCGCACCGTTTGGACGCATGCTGACCGCGATGGTCACGCCCTTTAACAAGGATCTGAGCGTCGACTGGGCCGGAGTCGAAACAATTGCCAAGCATCTGGCTGCCAATGGCCACGATGGAATAGTTGTTAACGGAACCACCGGCGAGGCGCCCACCACAAAGCCAGAAGAAAAAGACGAGATTATTCGCGTAGTAAAGGCAGCGGTTGGAAATTCGGTCAAGGTTCTCGCAGGTGCGGGAGATAACGAGACTTCGTTCTCGATTGACCAAGCAAAGCGCGCGCAAAAAGCGGGCGCGGATGGCGTTCTCATCGTCACGCCGTACTACAACAAGCCACCTCAAGCCGGCATCAAGGCGCACTTCCGCGCGGTTGCTGGGGCTACAGATTTGCCAGTGATGATGTACGACATTCCTGGTCGCACTGGTGTCGAGCTGGAGAGCGATAGCATCATCGAGCTCTTCGAAATCCCTAACATCGTTGCTCTTAAGGACGCTAAGGGAAATGTTGCCGCGACATCGTGGGTAATCAAGCGATGTGGCATTCCGGTTTATTCCGGCGATGACATTTTGAACTTGCCGTTGCTCTCAGTCGGCGCGGTTGGATTTGTATCCGTCTGCGGACATACCGTTGGAAAAGATTTACGCGAGATGCTGGATGTCTGGTTTGCAGGCAACGCGGCTCGTGCGCTCGAAATTCACCAAAAATTATTGCCGGTATACACCGGAACCTTCCGCACTCAAGGTGCGATATTGACTAAGGCCGCGCTCAATCTCATGGGCTTGCCTGGCGGATTTACACGATTGCCACTTGTCGATGCCACCGAAGCGCAGATCGCGCAATTGCGGGAGGACCTACGACAAGGCGGAGTAACACTTAACTAATGAACCATCCCCATCCCGAACTTCCATACCCTCCAAAACTAGAAGCCAAAACTCTTCGAATCGTCGCCCTTGGCGGGCTTGGTGAAATCGGTCGCAACATGACCGTCTTCGAATACGAAGGCAAGCTATTGATCGTTGACTGTGGCGTCCTCTTTCCCGAGGAGAGCCAACCGGGTATCGATTTAATCCTCCCTGATTTTTCCTATATCCGAGAGCGTCTAAATGACATCGTTGCGATATTTCTTACTCATGGTCACGAAGACCACATCGGCGCGGTCCCATACTTACTGAAGGAACGCTCGGATATTCCGATCGTGGGATCAAAGTTGACCCTGGCATTTACCGACGCAAAGTTAAAAGAACGTCGCATCAGCGCACCACAGATTGAAGTCAAGGCCGGCATGGAGCAATCCTTCGGTCCGTTTAATCTCGAATTCATCGCCGTCAATCACTCAATTCCTGATGCGCTAGCAGTCGCTATTAAGACTCCTGCTGGGGTTGTTCTCGCTACTGGTGATTTCAAAATGGATCAATTGCCACTGGATGGTCGCGTGACCGATCTTCCTACCTTTGCGCGATTGGGCGCAGAAGGCGTTGATTTGTTCATGGTGGATTCGACCAACGCGGATGTACCGGGATTTACGACATCCGAACGCGATATCACCAATGCCCTGGATCGCGTTATCCGCGGCACCGAGCGTCGAGTCATCGTTGCTTCTTTTGCATCGCACGTGCACCGGGTCCAGCAAGTAATGGATGTCGCGGCTGCACACGGTCGCAAGGTCGCGTTGGTTGGTCGCAGCATGGTCCGCAACATGAAGCTCGCGCAAGATTTGGGTTATCTCACCGTGCCCGAAGGATTGATTATCGACGCCAAAAACATCGACAACTTTGGCGATAAGGTTGTTCTGATTTGTACGGGTTCGCAAGGTGAGCCGCTTGCTGCTCTCTCTCGTATGGCTAATGGCGACCACCAGATTCAAGTCGGCAAGGGCGATACCGTCATCCTGGCCTCATCATTAATTCCCGGCAACGAGAACCCGGTCTATCGCGTCATCAACGAGCTCACTCGCTTTGGTGCCAATGTGGTTCATAAGGGCAACGCGATGGTTCACGTTTCGGGTCACGCGGCCGCCGGCGAACTTTTGTACTGCTACAACATCGTGAAGCCAAAGAATGTGATGCCGATTCACGGTGAATGGCGCCACCTACGAGCGAACGCAGAGCTTGCCATCAAGACCGGCGTACCTCGCAATAACACCATCGTGGTCGACAACGGAATCGTGATTGACATGGCAAATGGCTATGCCGATGTCGCCGGCGCCGTACCGGTTGGATTTGTTTATGTCGACGGCCAGAGCATCGGTGAGATCACCGAGAGCTCGTTGAAGGATCGTCGAATTCTCGGCGAAGAGGGATTTATCTCGGTCATCGTCGTGATTGATTCGCAAAGCGGAAAAATTGTTGCGGGCCCAGATATTCATGCTCGTGGATTCACCGAAGATGAAGCGCTCTTTAATGAAGTCAAGGGAATGATCGAAAAGGCGATGGCGCATGCGGTCGCAAATGGAATTAACGGAACGCATCAACTCCAACAAGTTGTACGTAAAACCGTAGGTAGCTGGGTAGGCGAAGAACATCGCCGAAAGCCCATGATTGTTCCGGTCGTCGTAGAGGTATAACGGCGCGCCTATCAGGCGAGCGAAGCAAAACTCTTTAGGCTTTCCCATCATGGCCACAAAGAAAAAACGCGCTTCCTCGCGCCCGAAAAAGAGTTCCGGCGTCGCGCTCATTCTTCGTGCTCTCTCTGCAATCTGGCGCGGCTTTGCTAAAGCAATTGGCAGTTCCGTGCGGTTTGTCTTTCGCGGAGCTGTAGAACTTGAAGCCGAGCACCAGCGCGATGGCTTCGCTTTTCTTGTACTGATTATCGGATTGATTGCCGCCGCTGGTGCGTGGTTTAACCTTCATAATTTTTTGGGTCGCGCCGTCTACGCCGCGGATTATGGTGTCGCTGGGCGACTGGGAATACTTGCTCCATTGATCTTCTTTTATTTTGCCTTCAGATTATTTAGAACTCCGGATGAAAGCAGGGCGACCGGTCGTATCACGATCGGAACCATCGTCTTGGTGCTCACTAGCACCGGCTTGATTCATATCTTTAATGGTTCGACCGGCACCGGCGAGACGGCAATTCGCCATGGTGGGGGATGGATTGGCTACGGAGTAGCAACGCCGTTGGTCGCGCTTGTTACCAATATCTTGGCGATTCCCATTCTTTTGCTCTTGTTTTTCTTTGGCATCTTGGTTGTCACGGCAACACCATTTAGTCGGGTAGTGGCCGGCGTAAAGCGCCTCTTTCATTGGGGACGCGGTCAAGCCGCAGCAGTACGAGCCAATCGCGCGGACGATTCGGAAGATTTCGAAATCACCGATACTCCGCCATTTGAATCACCCTTGGTTCAAGATTTCACGGCAGGTGAATCTGATGAGCTGGATAGCGAATTAGACGAAGAAGAGTTTGACGAGGAATTCACCGTTGAACTTCCGGTCTCGACCCCAGCTCGGGTAACGGCTGAACCGAAGGTGACCTCGGTATCGACTCCCACTACGCATCAGCGACTTATCGACGAATCTCATCCGTATGTATTGCCGTCAATGGATATGTTGAAGGCGGGGCCCGCCAGCAAGGCAAAGTCCAAGGCGAATGACACCGTGGTTAACGCGCTCACTCAAGTCTTCGAAGAATTCGGCGTCAACGCTCGAGTGACTGGATTTATGCGCGGCCCTACGGTTACTCGATATGAAGTCGAACTCGCGGGTGGCGTCAAAGTTGAGGCGATCACCGCCTTGTCAAAGAATATTTCTTATGCGGTCGCCAGCAGCGACGTGCGGATCCTCTCGCCGATTCCAGGCAAGTCCGCGGTGGGAATTGAAATCCCTAACACCGACCGTGAAATCGTTGCGTTGGGCGATGTCTTGCGATCAACGGTCGCAAGCTCCGATCCACACCCGATGGTTATTGCGCTCGGCAAGGATGTAGAAGGTAATTTCCTCTGCGCCAACTTGGCGAAGATGCCGCACTTACTTGTAGCCGGAGCAACAGGCGCCGGTAAGTCGTCGATGATTAATTCGTTGGTTGTTTCAATTTTGATGCGCGCGACGCCGGACGATGTCCGCCTGGTGATGATCGACCCGAAGCGAGTAGAACTCACGAGCTACGAAGGCATTCCTCACCTGATTGCACCCATCATCACCAACCCCAAGAAGGCCGCGGATGTGTTGGCGTGGGTCGTACGCGAGATGGATATGCGTTATGACGACTTATCTTTCTTTGGCTTCCGACACATCGATGATTTCAATAAGGCGGTGCGCGCCGGCAAGGTCAAGCCTCCTGAGGGAAGCGAACGCGTGATCGAGCCATACCCATATCTGCTTGTCATCATCGACGAGCTTGCAGATTTAATGATGGTCGCCGCGCGCGAAGTCGAAGAGAGCATCGTCCGTATTACTCAGCTCGCTCGCGCGGCCGGTATCCACTTGGTTATCGCAACCCAGCGCCCCAGTGTGGATATCGTGACGGGACTTATTAAGGCCAACGTTCCTTCTCGACTTTCCTTTGCAACGTCGAGTCTGGCCGATTCACGAGTTATTTTGGATACGCCGGGCGCGGAGAAGTTGGTTGGTCAGGGTGACGGTTTGTTCTTACCGATGGGCGCGAGTAAAGCGGTTCGAATTCAAGGCGCGTATGTGTCAGAACGAGAGACCGAGGCAATCGTTAATCACGTCAAGACCCAGATGAAACCGATTTACCGAATCGACTTAACGGCACCAGTTCAACCTAAGCATGTTGAGAATGAAATCGGTGACGATTTAGATTTGTTGTTGCAAGCGGTTCAGTTAGTTGTTTCAACACAATTTGGATCGACATCGATGTTGCAGCGCAAACTTCGCGTTGGCTTTGCAAAAGCTGGTCGGTTGATGGACTTGATGGAGAGTCGTGGAATCGTTGGACCGTCCGAAGGATCAAAGGCGCGCGCAGTGCTTATTACCGCCGAGCAAATGCCGGATGTTCTGGAAGAGCTACAAGGCAACAATTAGACCTTCGGTCAGGTCAGCGGGTCGGACATTCAGCGGTCGTTCATCTCTCATTCGTGTAATTCAGCGTCATCGGGGCTACGCCGACAGGTGAGCCGGGGATAAAAATTTTGCGGCGCGCCGAATCGGGCTTTACCCTTAGGGCCTCGCTTATTACCCCCTTAAGAAGTGAGAGAGCACAAGAGGTTCCCTGTGACGATTGACTCGACACCTGAGCAAGTTGCACCAGTGATTGTTGGTGCTGCAATCCGCCACGCGCGCGAAAACGCCAAACTTTCTATTCAGCAAATTTCAGATCGCACCTATATTCGTCCTGATGTAATTGCCGATATTGAAAACGATAATTTTTCTTCTACTGGTGGCGCCGCCTACGCGCGCGGCCATATTCGCACCTTGGCAAAACTTCTCCACCTTAATGGCGATGCGCTGGTCGAAAATTTCTCATTGATGACCGGCGAGGTTGATCGCCCCATGATCGATTTATTGACCGAGAACAACGCGACGCCGCTCCGTCGCGAAACCCCCAAGCTGTCATACAAGACCTTGTCATCAATCGCCGCCGGCGTAGTCGCGCTCTTAATTTTGGTTCCTTCTGTTGGATCGTTCATTCACTCAAGCACCGGCAAGAAGAAGAGCGTTGCAGCCTCAACATCAACCACCACCACATCCGTTCCTGCTACGACAACCGTGGCCGCAAAATCTGCTGGTGTGACAGTTGTACTCAACGGAATTGGTGGATCGAGCTGGGTCGGCTTAACCGATAGCCAAGGCAATCAAGTATTCAGTGGCC
>DAIPLA010000011.1:0-1217 GCA_036769465.1 Candidatus Nanopelagicaceae bacterium | reverse complement strand
GGATCGAGCTGGGTCGGCTTAACCGATAGCCAAGGCAATCAAGTATTCAGTGGCCGAATTTCGCAAGGTGATTCCAAGACATTTACCGACGCAACACAGCTCAACGTTGTTATTGGCAACGCCGGCGCCGTGGACGTTAACGTCAATGGCAAGGATTTAGGTTCATTGGGCGCTGTTGGTGAAGTTCTTCACCTTTCGTATGGCCCCACCGCCTCTACCCAAGGATAAATTCGCGCTCGTACAGGTACGATTGCTCAAATGAGCACATCGCGCACCGTTGCCCTTGTAACAATGGGGTGCGCGCGTAACGAGGTCGATTCCGAAGAACTCGCAGGCCGGTTGGCCGCCGATGGCTGGACGCTGGTCGATGATCCCGCGCTCGCCGAAGTTGCAGTCGTCAATACCTGTGGTTTTATCGAAACCGCAAAGCGCGATTCGGTAGAAGCGCTCCTCGAAGCTCACTCGCTGAAAGGAAACGGCGTGACGCAAGCCGTGGTCGCGGTCGGGTGCATGGCTGAGCGATACGGAAAAGAGTTGGCAGAGTCGCTACCCGAAGCGGATGCAATTCTCGGCTTTGATGATTATCAAGACATTTCGCAACGCCTCAACACCATTCTTTCTGGCGGATCGATTGCCGCGCATACCCCGAAGGACCGCCGCACGCTCTTGCCGATTGCGCCGACCGACCGCCAGGCCGCAAAATCCACCGAAACCTTGCCGCGTCGCCGGCTCGAGAAAACCGCTATGGCGCCGCTGAAAATCGCCTCTGGTTGTGATCGTCGTTGTTCGTTCTGCGCGATTCCGATGTTCCGTGGCTCCTTTATTTCCCGCCGGCCGGTAGAGATTGTCGAAGAGGCGCAATGGCTTGCGACGCAGGGCGTGAGCGAGCTCTTCTTGGTCTCCGAAAACACCACGTCATATGGAAAAGATTTCGGCGATATGAAGGTGCTCGAAAATATGCTGCCCGAGTTGGCCGCAATTGAGGGCATCGAGCGGATTCGGCTTTCTTATTTACAACCAGCCGAGATGCGGCCATCCCTGATGCAGGCGATGACCAGCATCGACAAGGTTGTTCCATATTTTGACCTCTCCTTCCAACACTCCAGCGCAACGGTCTTGCGACGAATGCGCCGCTTTGGTGACACCGAGAGCTTCTTGCATTTGATCTCGCAAATTCGCGCACTCGCGCCCGAGGCGGGCATCCGATCGAACGTGAT
>DAIPLA010000010.1:0-19587 GCA_036769465.1 Candidatus Nanopelagicaceae bacterium | reverse complement strand
GCCCATGAATCGCTTGTTCAGTACTTGTCGAAGCGTTCCAACGATGCCGCGGTCAGCGGAAAGGCGCTAGAGGAAATTGCCACCGCGCTTGACCTCGACGAACTCCCGTTACGCATAGAGTGCTTCGATATCTCAAATATTCAAGGAACCTCCATGGTCGCCTCGATGGTTGTTTTCGAAGATGGCCAACCTAAGAAGAGTGACTATCGACGATTCAGTATCGATGACAAAGCTGGCTTCGACGATACGCGAGCTATGCACCACGTTCTCACCCGACGCCTCAAGCGCTACCTAGCCGAGCGCGAGGTGGGACCTGAGGAGCTCAGCGAGATCGACGAACTCGGTGGATCGAAGCCACGATTCGCATATCCACCGCAGCTGATAGTCGTTGATGGTGGCGCACCTCAAGTAGCGGCTGCGGCTCGCGCGTTGGCGGAACTCGGGATTACAGACATTGCGCTCTGCGGGCTGGCCAAGCGATTGGAAGAAGTGTGGCTTCCTGGCAGCTCCGATCCAATCATCTTTTCTCGTCACAGCGAAGGCCTCTATCTCTTACAACGCATTCGCGATGAAGCGCACCGATTCGCCATCACCTTCCACCGCAGTAAGCGCTCGCGAGTTATGTTGGAATCTCTTCTCGATGACATCCCACAGTTAGGGGAGGCACGAAGAAAGGCGCTGTTAGAACAATTTGGATCCGTGACCGCGCTTCGCAAGGCGTCCTCTAGCGAGATTGCCCGGGTACCAGGAATCGGCGAGAAGACCGCGTCATTGATTGAAGCAGCTCTCCAACAGCAATTCGATGCCCCAGTCGAGCACGTAAATACCGAGACCGGTGAAATTCTCACCCAGGACTAATCGGCAGCACCAAGCGGTATCTTTAAGCCATGGTTGAGAACCGGGCCAACGAAGTAGTCGTCATCACGGGCATGAGCGGCGCAGGTCGCTCGACCGTTGCGCACGCGATGGAGGATCTCGGTTGGTATGTCGTCGACAATCTTCCTCCTGCAATGCTCGGAACACTCTGCGAACTTGCCGCTAAATCGACGACGTCTATCGCGGTCGTTATCGATGTTCGAGGTCGCCAGTTTTTCGATGATCTGAATCGTGCGCTTAATGAACTTGCTGAACGCGGAATCGCGCGCCGTGTTGTATTTGTAGATGCTGCAGACGATGTATTAGTTCGAAGATTCGAATCCACTCGGCGTCCGCATCCGCTCCAAGGAAATGACCGAATAGTCGATGGCATTGCTAAGGAGCGAGAGCGGCTTCAGGAAGTACGGTCGGTCGCGGACATTGTTGTTGATTCATCGGCGCTCAATATCCACCAGCTCGAGAAGAAAATTGCTGAACTTTTTCACGACGGAGACCCGGCAGATCTGCGGGTAAATATTCTCTCCTTTGGCTACAAGTACGGAATCCCGGTCGACGCGGACTTGGTCATGGACTGCCGTTTCATCGCCAACCCACATTGGATTCCCGAACTTCGCCCGCAGACTGGTTTGGATACGGCGGTCAAGGAAAATGTGCTTGGCACCGATAACGTTCAAGAATTTCTCGCTCGCTATCAAGCCCTCTTTGAGACGATGGCAACAGGTTTCATCGCCGAGGGTCGCAAATATTTGACGCTTGCGGTCGGCTGCACGGGCGGAAAACATCGAAGCGTCGCTATCGCGCACGAACTCGAAGCGCGATTGAATGGATCGGTTCACAAAACCGGAAAACGAATCAGCGCTCACGCCATAGATCGCGATTTAGGTCGCGAGCTTTAGCAATGACGCCACGAGTTGTAGCACTCGGCGGCGGGCACGGATTGGCTGTGACGCTTTCAGCCCTCCGCGCGCTTACCAGCGAGATAACGGCAATCGTCACGGTTGCGGACAATGGTGGCTCTTCGGGCCGGCTTCGCCAAGAATTCAACCAGTTACCACCAGGCGATTTACGAATGGCGCTGGCCGCGCTCTGCTCTGATGATGCCTGGGGCCGAGGCTGGGCAGAGATAGTCCAACATCGATTCACTAGCTCTGGCGAACTTAACGGACACTCATTAGGAAATCTTTTGCTAACCGCCTTGTGGGATGCGAACGACGATTTGGTCGCCGGTTTGGATCAGGTTGGCGCCTTACTCAAAGTCGTGGGACGTGTATTGCCGATGGCGATAGAGCCGATGGATATTGAAGCGACGTTCACAATCGATAAGGCCGGCGACGATAGCCGGGCCCGGGAAGAAGTGGTTCGCGGTCAAGTTCAGGTTGCCACGGCGAAAGGACGATTACAAAGCTTGCGGTTGATTCCTGAGAAGCCGCAGATCGCCCAAGCCGCGTTAAAAGCGATAGCAGATGCGGAATGGATAACGGTTGGACCGGGCTCATGGTTCTCAAGCGTTATGCCCCATTTTTTGCTCGATGAGGAGGCGCGTGCTGTCGCAGAATCCGCTGCTAAGAAGATCATGATTTTTAACCTGAAGGAACCACTCACGGCGGGGGAGTATGCGGGGAATTCACCGGTTGAACATCTAAATTTAGTTCGACAACACCTTCCGTCGCTGCATATTGATTATGCAATCGTTGACAGGGCGACAATCACCGACGAGCGGTTGAACGAGCTTTCGTCGGCAGTCTCTAGTTGTGGTGGAGAGTTGATTGTGGCCGACCTGGCTGATGCAGATGTGGAAAATCATCATGATCCGAAAAAATTGAGTTCGGTTTTCCAGCACATTTTCGGCTGAACCCTGCTTAGATACGGACATGGCTATGACCGCATCAGTAAAAGACGAGCTGAGTCGTCTCTCGGTCACCAAACCTTGTTGTCGAAAAGCTGAAGTCTCCGCGCTCTTGCGATTTGCCGGCGGATTACACATCGCGGGCGGAAAAATCGGAGTCGAAGTCGAGCTCGACACGGCTCAAACCGCTCGTCGACTCCGCAAAGATATTTCAGAAATTTACGGCCATGATTCCGAACTCGCTGTCCTCTCGCCCAGTGGTCTGCGCAAAGGAAGTCGCTACGTCGTTCGCGTTACCTCTGACGGAGACGCTCTTGCTCGACAGACTGGCTTGATCGACGCAAATAGTCGGCCGATTCGTGGCTTGCCGCCTCAGGTTGTCTCGGCTGGATTGTGCGACGCCGAAGCAGCGTGGCGGGGTGCGTTTCTTGCTCATGGTTCCTTGACCGAGCCGGGTCGATCATCGGCGCTTGAAATTACCTGCCCAGGTCCGGAAGCAGCACTGGCGCTCGTCGGCGCGGCACGTCGTCTCGGCATAACCGCAAAAGCACGCGAGGTTCGATCGGTTGATCGAGTTGTGATTCGCGATGGTGATGCGATTGGCGCGCTATTGACTCGGCTCGGCGCGCATGAAAGCGTTTTGGCATGGGAAGAGCGGCGTATGCGCCGCGAAGTGCGCGCGACCGCAAATCGCTTAGCAAACTTTGATGACGCTAACTTGCGCAGATCCGCTCGCGCTGCTGTTGCGGCATCGGCCCGCGTACAACGCGCGATGGAAATTCTTGGACCCGAGATGCCCGAGCATTTGCGAGAGGCGGGGGAGCTACGTATTAATCATGGCCAAGCTAGCTTGGAAGAGCTCGGATCGCTCGCTTCACCACCCATGACCAAGGACGCGATCGCAGGCCGAATCCGCCGGCTCTTGGCTATGGCGGATAAGCGCGCAAAAGACTTAGGAATTCCCGATACCGAAGCCGGATTAAGCCCAGATTTGCTAGGGGAGTAGCTCCCTCAGCCTGATAGGATTTCCTAGTCTCACAACGTAGTGGCGATTTTTAGCCCACGAATCTTTTTTACCGTGCGGCCCCCAACTCTTAGGCAATTCTTAAGCGAGGTTCACCATGGTACGTGTTGGAATTAATGGTTTTGGTCGTATCGGCCGCAACTTTTTTCGTGCAGCAATTACATCAGGCGCAGATATCGAGATTGTTGGCATTAACGATCTGACCGATAACGCGACCTTGGCTCATTTGCTTAAATATGACTCCATCTTGGGTCGCCTTGGCTTGCCTGTCACATATACCGACGACTCGATCACCGTCGGCGGAAAGACCATCAAAGTATTTGCCGAGCGCGACCCAGCAAACTTGCCGTGGGCCTCGGTCAAGGCCGATATCGTCGTTGAATCGACCGGCTTCTTCACCAAGGCTGCCGACGCGTCCAAGCACATCGCGGCCGGCGCGAAGAAGGTCATCATCTCCGCGCCAGCCACCGACGAGGACATCACCATTGTGATGGGCGTTAACCATGAGAATTACGACTCTTCCAAGCACAACATCATCTCGAATGCATCGTGTACCACCAACTGCCTTGCTCCAATGGCGAAGGTGCTTGATGAGGAGTTCGGAATTGTTCGCGGCTTGATGACCACCATTCATGCCTATACAAACGACCAGGCGCTTCAGGATCAGCCACACAAGGATCTCCGTCGCGCTCGCGCAGCAGCGCTTTCCATCATCCCTACCTCAACCGGTGCGGCTAAGGCGATTTCACTCGTGCTTCCAAACCTCAAGGGCAAGTTGGATGGCTACGCGCTTCGCGTACCAGTTCCAACCGGCTCCGCTACTGATTTGACCGTTGAATTGGCAAAGGAAGCAACCGCAGCCGAGATCAATGCAGCACTGAAGAAGGCGGCCGAAGGTTCACTCAAGGGCTACTTGAGCTACACCGAGGACCCAATCGTTTCAGCAGACATTGTTACCGATCCAAGTTCATGCATTTTTGACGCTGGTTTGACCAAGGTCATCGGCTCAACCGTCAAGGTAGTCGGCTGGTACGACAACGAGTGGGGTTACTCAAACCGCTTGGTCGATCTCGTCGGCTTTGTCGGCAAGAAGCTCTAACAGAATTAATCGGAGTAGTACTTTGACACTTGTAATTCCTCAGTTGAACTCTCTTGCCGTGAACGGCAAGACAGTTCTTCTCCGTTGCGACCTAAATGTTCCTATCAAGGAAGGCATCATCACTGATGACGGCCGGATCCGCGCATCATTGCCGACTATCAATTACTTGTTGGAGAACGGCGCCGCTGTTGTCATCATGGCTCACCTCGGTCGCCCCAAGGGCGAACGAAAGCCAGAACTCTCTCTTGCCCCAGTCGCACACCGACTAGGAGATTTGCTCGGCAAACCGGTCGCATTTTCGGAAGAGATCGTTGGCCCATCGGCGACCGCTGCAGTGAACTCGTTGCAGTCCGGTCAAGTACTACTACTTGAAAACATTCGCTACGAGGCGGCCGAGACCAGCAAGGATGAGTCAGAGCGGAAAGATCTCGCAAAGCGACTAGCACTTTACGGAGATTTCTTCGTTAGCGATGGCTTTGGTGCGGTCCACCGTAAGCATGCATCCGTGTATGACGTAGCACAGTTATTGCCGCACGCGGCTGGGTATTTGGTTGCCGCCGAAATCGATGTACTCCAAAAACTGACCACCAATCCAGAGCGCCCATACGGCGTTGTGTTGGGTGGGGCAAAGGTTTCGGACAAGATCGGTGTTATCTCAAATCTGCTCGACAAGGTAAATGTGTTGGCAATCGGTGGCGGAATGCTTTTCACATTCCTCGCGGCACAAGGGCTGGAAATTGGTAAGTCACTGGTGGAGACAGATTTGATTCCTACCGTCAAAGATTTGTTAAAGCGCGCGGAAGATCTCGGAGTTCAACTTCTGCTTCCCACTGATATCGTTGTGGCGGCCGAGTTCAACGCGGATTCAGCGCCAACCACGGTTGCGGCCAGCGCCATACCATCAGATCAGATGGGTCTGGATATTGGGCCAGAGACCGCAGCTGCATTCGCAACCGCCATTCGCGGCTGCAAAACAGTATTTTGGAATGGGCCGATGGGTGTCTTTGAATTCCCTAATTTTGCCAACGGAACAAAGGTGGTCGCGCAGGCGCTCACAGAAGTTTCGGGCATTTCAGTCGTTGGTGGCGGAGATTCTGCCGCGGCGGTACGCGCGCTTGGCTTCGCCGATTCCGACTTCGGCTATATCTCGACCGGCGGAGGAGCTTCCCTGGAGTACCTCGAAGGCAAGGACTTGCCAGGAATTTCTGCGCTACTGAATTAGTTATTCACACATTCGCGAAATATGACAAGTAAGGTAGAGGGATGCGCAAACCGTTAATCGCTGGAAACTGGAAGATGAACCTCAATCACCTTGAGGCGATTGCGGTCACTCAGAAACTTTCCTATTCCCTGGATGACAAGGATTACGACGCGGTGGACGTGACGGTACTGCCGCCATTCACAGATATTCGTTCAGTTCAGACTCTCATTGATGGCGATCGGCTTCGCCTCACATACGGCGCTCAAGATATTTCGCCAGAGGCGAGCGGCGCCTACACCGGGGACATCTCGGGCTCGATGCTCAACAAGTTGGGCTGTACGTACGTTGTCGTAGGTCACTCCGAACGCCGCGCTATCCATCATGAGGGTGACGACGTCGTCAATAAGAAAATCAAGGCGGTTCTCACCAACGAGATGACCCCCATTTTCTGCATTGGCGAAGAGTTACCTATTCGCGAAGCAGGCACGCATGTTGAACACGTCCTCAACCAAGTGCGCGCGGGGCTGAAGGGTTTTCATAAGCCAGATCTCAAGAAAATTGTTTTTGCCTATGAGCCCGTATGGGCAATTGGGACCGGCAAGACCGCGACGCCAGAGGATGCGCAAGAGGTCTGCGCGGCAATCCGAGTTGAACTCGCCAAGATCGGCAGCGACGAGATTGCAGAGGCCGCACGAATTCTCTATGGCGGTTCGGTCAAATCTGCCAATATTGTCGAGATAATGAAGCAACCGGATGTCGATGGCGCACTGGTCGGCGGAGCCAGCTTGGATCCCGAGGAGTTCGCCCGGATTGCTCGTTTCCACCGCTCAATCAGCGCATAATTTGGCGCTTAACGCTTGTTAAGTGAAAAATTGGGGTGGGCAAACCGCTATTGTTGTCGTTCTGAAAGCCCTCTGAATACCTCAGGGCCGGAGCAGTATCCAGTTAGTTGTAAAAAAGGAGTTAGTCCGTGGTCTTGGCACTTTCCATCATCTTGATTATCACCAGCATCCTTATGATTCTGCTTGTGCTTCTGCACAAGGGCAAGGGAAGTGGCTTGTCTGACCTTTTTGGCGGCGGCATCTCCTCGAACTATGGTGGATCATCCGTGGTGGAGCGAAATCTTGACCGCATTACGGTCGTTGTCGGTGGACTCTGGTTCGCCAGCGTTGTGGCTCTTTCATTAGTTCTTAAGAAGTAAGGGGACTAAAAATGGGTAGTGCAATTCGTGGAAGTCGTGTTGGCGCCGGCCCAATGGGCGAGGCGGAGCGCGGCGAGGCTATCGCTCGATTCCGAGTTTCTTATTGGTGCGCAAACGGTCATGAGACCACGCCTTCTTTTGCCGAAGATGGCACGGTTCAGATCCCTGATGAGTGGGACTGCCCTCGATGCGGTTATCCAGCGGGACGCAACAAAGAGAAGCCACCTCGTCCAGTAAAGAACGAGCCGTACAAGACCCACCTTGCCTACGTCAAAGAGCGTCGCACCGAGGCAGAGGCCGCAAAAATTCTTGCGGATGCCTTGTCCGCCCTTCGTGGAGAAGACGAGTAGTAATCCGCCTTACAGTGAATTTAGCGCTCTAAGTAGTTCAGCTATTCCCTTATCGCGGTTCTTCAGATGAACGCGCAATTGCTGGAAGTTTCGGCTCCCTAAAGCTTCGGCATCACCTAGGGCTTGTGCCATCAGCAAAGTGTGGAAGGTAAATTCTTTGCCTGGAATCGCCAAGTCATTGATTGATTCACCCGTGATTTGCAAGAAGGCGCCGTTGTGCTGGCCACCCTTATGAAATTGACCGGTTGAATGCAAGAAACGAGGTCCCCAACCAAAAGTCACACCACGCTTGGTATGACGAGCGATAATTTCACGAGTCTGTGTGACTGCATCATCCTTGCCGCGATGCAAGTACGCCATGATTGCGACGTAGTGCGTTGGGTCGGCAAAGAAATTGCGCAACAATTCGACTGGTGTTGAACCAGAAGTGGTTCCGTAGAAAGCGATGTTCTCGGTCTCCAATGTGGGTGCTGGCGATTGCACCGTGCCGTTCCACTGAGCCAATAACGCACCAGTTCGGTCCTTTGCTTCGGTGACATTGGGTTGGTTAAAGGGATCCACCTTGAGAGCGCGACCGATCAGCGCTGTTACGTACTCCCAGAAAATGAATTGCTCACCCAATGTGCCCTCAACGATGAGATCCGCTTGTGTTCCAGCGAAGGCGACGGAAATCGCCGGGCCGGAGATTGCCGCCGAGGAACTTTCAGTAACGATTGGTAAACGACCGACCTGGTTCTTTCCGGTTGATTCTGCGATGAGCTGTTCAATCCAATCGGATAAGCCAGGAACGGAGCTCCCCTCGTCGTAGAAGGCAATGTTCTGCGATGTTTGCTCCACAAGAATCGTGGCGGCCGCGACCGCGGGGGAGTCCGGTGAGACGAACGAGGCCGCGACTGCTGCCGCGTCATCGATGAGCAGTGAGGGATCGACACCCATCAATACCGCGGGAACAAGACCAAAGGCCGAGAGCGCGCTATATCGTCCACCGACGCTCGGATCGGCGTTGATTACTCGGAAACCACCGGCGCGCGCATCCTTATCAAGCGGCGAGCCAGGGTCGGTGACAACAACCATATGATCAACCGGATTTAAACCAGCTGCTGCGATCAGCTCGGTGAATAGCGCTCGCTGCGACGCGGTCTCGATCGTTGATCCAGATTTCGAGCCGACGACAATCACTGTATTAGTGAAGTCAGCTGGAATCGCCGCGGCAATCTGCGCTGGATCGGTGGAGTCCAGGACGGTGAGCGACTTGCGGTAAGTCTTAGAAATAACTTCAGGGGCCAGCGAGGAGCCACCCATTCCCGCCATGATGATGTTGGTGAGGTTGGTGGAGCGAGCCCATGCGGAAAGCGCGTCGAGCTCGGGGAGCAGGTCGCGTGACGAGCTGGGCAGATCAATCCAGTTCAGTCGGATTCGCGCCTCGGCCTCTGCTTCTGCGCCCCACAAGGTGTGGTCCTTTGCGGCCAGACGCGGCGCGATTGCGGCTAGGTCTGTGTAGACGGCCGAGCCCTTATCTAGTTTGGCTAGGGCGGAACCGCTGAGCTTGATCGCCATTTACTTGGCTACCTGTGCGATGTTAGCGAGCAGCTCCTGCCAAGCAATTGCGAATTTCTTAACACCATCATCTTCGAGGAGCTTAACTACATCGGCGAAATCGATTCCGGCTGCGGCAAGACCAGCAAATATCGCGCGCGCCTCATCAAACTTTCCGGTGATAGTGTCGCCTCGAACAACTCCATGCGCACGAACTTCGTTGAGCGTTCCTTCGGGCATGGTGTTCACGGTATGTGCCGCGACGAGTTCGATGACATAACGAGTTGAGTCGTAGGCCTTGTCCTTCACGCCGGTCGATGCCCAGAGCGGACGCTGATAGTTCGCGCCAGCTGCGGCGAGTGCCGCCCAGCGAGGAGATGCCGACACCTTCAGGAATGCTTCGTATGCAAGATGAGCGTTGGCGATGGCAGCGGCACCGCGGAGCTCGTGGCCCGGATGTGAGGCGTCGAGTCGCTTGTCGATTTCGGCGTCGATTCGGCTGATAAAGAACGACGCAACCGAGTGAACATCCTTCAGTGAAGCGCCCGCCTTGTGGCGACGCTCCAGACCAGCAAGATAGGCATCCATAACTTTTTCATAGCGATCTACCGAGAAAATCAGGGTGACGTTAACGCTGATGCCTTCGGCGGTCAGCTCTTCGATGGCGGGCAGGCCCTCGAGGGTGGCTGGCACTTTGATGAGCAAGTTTGGACGATCAACAATTTTCGCGAGTTCTAGTCCGCGCTTTACCGTAGCGGAGGTGTCGTAGGCGAGCTCGGGGTCAACCTCGATACTGACGCGACTGTCCGCTCCACCTGATGCTTGGAAGGTAGGCAGAAAGAGGTCGCATGCCGCACGCACATCATCGGTTGTCAGACGAGTAACAATCTCGCCGATCGACTTGCCTTCAGCGGCGAGTGCCTTGATATCAGCAGAGTATTTGTCAGAACCGGAGATAGCGGCCGAGAAGATGCTGGGATTGGTAGTAACCCCGACCACCGAAGAGCTCTTAATGAGTTCAGCCAAGGTGCCTGATTCGAGTCGATCGCGCGACAAGTCATCGAGCCAAATGGCGACGCCGGCGTTGGAAAGCTGCTTCAAATTTTCTGACATATTCGTTATTCCTCTTTTAGTTAATTAACACGCGAATTCTGATCTTAAGAGTGTTCGGTTATCGAGCTTTGGAGATGCTCTTCTTGGCGGCTGCCGCAACGTTCTCCGCGGTGAAGCCATATTGCTTAAAGAGGTGGCCTGCGGCAGCGGATGCGCCGAAGTGTTCGAGTGAAACAATTTCACCCGCATCGCCAACATAAGTGCGCCAGCCTGCCCCTACGCCTGCTTCAATAGAGACGCGCGCTTTCACTGATGATGGAAGAACGCTCTCACGGTATGCGGCGCCCTCGGCGTCGAACCACTCCAAGCACGGTGCGCTTACGACCCGGGCCTTGATGCCGTCAGACGTGAGGAGTTCAGCGGCCGCGACGGCGACCGAAACTTCGGAACCGGTCGCAATCAGAATCACATCTGGAGTACCAGCGGTGTCGACCAACACGTAAGCGCCTTTGGCGGTTCCTTCCGCTGAAGCTACAACCGTGCGATCGAAGACCGGCAGATTTTGGCGCGAGAGCGCGAATCCAACCGGCTTTGAACGCTTGATGACTTCGCGCCAAGCGATAGCAGTTTCATTTGCATCGGCCGGACGAATCATCGCAAAGTTAGGAATCAATCGAAGCGAGGCAACGTGCTCGACTGGCTGGTGGGTAGGTCCATCTTCACCGACGCCGATGGAGTCGTGCGTCCATACGAAGGTCGATGGAATATCCATCAAGGCTGCTAGTCGAACCGCTCCGCGCATGTAATCGCTGAAGACCAAGAATGTTCCGCCGAATGATTTGGTCAGACCGTGTAGCGCAATACCGTTGAGGATCGCGCCCATCGCATGTTCGCGAATGCCGAAGTGAATGATGCGGCCATATGGATTGACATCCTTCATCGCGCTTGATGCCGGCAAGAACGAACCACCATGTTCGATGGTGGTGTTATTGCTCTCTGCTAAGTCTGCGGAGCCGCCCCAGAATTCTGGGAGCACGCTCGCGATCGCGTTAATGACTTTGCCAGAAGCGGCGCGGGTGGCAAGGTCTTTGCCTGCTTCAAAGACGGGCAGTGCCTTTTCCCAACCGGCTGGAAGTTCATTATTGCGAAGACGGTTGAGAAGCGCGGCGCGATCCGGGTTAGCGGATTGCCAGGCCGAGAATTGAGCATCCCACTCCGCGGCGGCGACTGCGCCACGCTTTTGAACTGCGCGCGCATGGGCAAGAACATCATCCGAAATTTGGAAGGACTTGTCAGGGTCAAGACCGAGCGCAACCTTGGTCGCGGCTACTTCTTCGGCGCCGAGGGCAGAGCCGTGAGACTTTGCGGTGCCACGCGCCTTAGGTGCGGGCCAGGCAATCACGGTCTTGAGACGAATGAGGGTTGGTTTTGAGTTCTCGGAAAGCGCAGCGGTCATCGCCTTTTCAAGCGCATCGCGATCGACGTTGCCATCGGATAGCGCCGCAACTTCAATCACGTTCCAACCATAGGCGCGATAGCGGGCGCTGACATCTTCGGTGAATGCGACGTGGGTATCTCCTTCAATGGAGATGCGGTTGTCATCGTAAATGACTTTGAGATTACCGAGCGCTTGGGTGCCGGCGAGTGACGATGCTTCGGCGCTGATGCCTTCTTGCAGATCGCCGTCAGAACAAATAACCCAGACATTGTGATCGAAGAGAGTTGTCTTCGATTCTGGATCGAATAGTCCCTTTTCAAAGCGTGCCGCCATCGCCATGCCCACCGCGCTTGCTATTCCCGAACCCAATGGCCCGGTGGTGATTTCTACGCCCTTGGTGTGACCGTACTCAGGGTGGGCTGGCGTTAGTGAATCGGCAAAGCGGAAGGACTCGAGATCCTTGAGTTCAAGGCCGTAGCCGGAGAGAAAGAGCTGAATGTAAAGGGTGAGCGATGAGTGTCCGCAGGAGAGCACAAATCGGTCACGACCCAACCAATCCGGGCGAAGCGGATCGTGCTTTAAAAAGCGCTGAAAGAGCGTGTACGCCACGGGCGCCAATGACATCGCGGTGCCTGGGTGACCATTGCCAACTTTTTGCACGGCATCAGCCGCAAGTGCGCGAGCAGAAGCGACCGCCTTATCATCGAGGTCAGTCCATGCGGGAAGAGTTTTTGTTGAGGTCATCAGGTGAACCGTGCTTTCTAGTTTTTAGTGGGCTGTGCTGTGAGATAGATGTTCCAAGCCGCAATCCACACCATTGTGGCGCCAAGCAGATGAAGTGCGACAAGACCTTCGGGCAATCCGGTGAAATACTGGATATATCCTATAAAACCTTGACTTAAGCTGGTAATCAGAAAAATTTCTAGCGCGCGAGTGAGTCGCAGTTGCGAATCCCCTGCCTCGCCGACACGGATGACGAGTAGCAAACCAATCGCCAAACAAATCAGTGCAATCACAAGATCGGCATGTAAATAAGAAATCTCCCGCGGCGAAAATGGATAACGCTTTGCTTGAATGTCGCCGGCATGAGGACCGGATCCTGTGACCAAGGTGCCGACGGTGACGACCAACGCTGCCAGGGCGGTGACGACCAGAACCAATTTTTTTGTGATGGGAAGGGTGGCGACGCGCGGCCGATCGAGCATTCGATGACGGAGCGACTGACCGCCAGCAATTAAGACGATACTAAGCAAGAAATGGCCGGAGACCGGGATCGGGTTGAGCTTGGTCAGAACGGTAATCCCACCCAAGATGGCTTGGCCGAAGATGCCGAGAACCTGCCAGATTGCGATCCAGCGAACTCGTCGCCGATCCGCTCGGGTTGAGCTCCATTTGACGGTCGCAACCAGCGCCACCACCGCGGCGATGACTAGCGCGATGGTGAGTAGGCGATTTCCGAATTCGATCCATGAGTGAAGCGTTCCTTGGGCCTGGTGCGCGATCGGGGTTATTGACGAACCAGTGCACGTGGGCCAGGTTGGACAGCCCAGGCCAGAACCGGTGAGGCGAACCGCACCGCCCGTTACGACTAAAGCGGACTGAAGAAAAAGGAGCGAGTTAAAAATCGTCTTTTTCAGCTTCACCCCCCGAGCCTAGTGGAGCTTGACGGAGGGGCTGGCTCGAGTGGCTGGCTCGAGTGGCGGAGCGCCCTGATTTACGCAACACTTGTGTTGTGAAAAAGACTCCGGTTCGCGAAGTAGAGGTGGGTGGAACTCGTTCTGCCATTGCCCGCGCGATCCTGGAAGGTGGCCCTGCGACAGCGGTCGACCTCTCACAGAAATTAGAGATTACTCCAGCGGGCATTCGTCGCCACCTCGATGCGTTGGTGGAGGAGGGTGTGCTTGAAGCCCGCGAGCCGCACCTCAGCACTCTTAATGCAGCTGAACGAGGACGTGGCCGGCCATCAAAGGTCTTCGTTATTACTGACTCAGGGCGCGAAAAATTTGAGCATTCATACGACGACCTGGCCGTATCTGCGCTTCGATTTATGTCGAGTAAGAGTGGTTCGAATTTGGTCGAAGAATTTGCCCGCACGCGTGCCGAAGATATTGCCAAGCGGGCACGGCCAAAGGTCCAAAAGGCACACGGTGTTACCGCGAAGAGCCAGGCGCTCGCAGACTTTCTTTCCACCGATGGCTTCGCCGCAAATGTTCACAGCAAGGGAATAGGTGAGGAGCTCTGCCAGAACCATTGCCCGATAGCGCACGTAGCCGCGGCATTTCCGGAGTTGTGTGATGCCGAGACCGCAGCGTTCTCCGAGTTGCTCGGCACCCACGTCCAACGCTTAGCCACCATCGCGCATGGAGATGGAGTTTGTACAACCTTTATTCCATCCAAGCCGAACGCATCTAAAGCACCCTCTAAAGAATCACCTAAAGCAAAAGAAAAGGTATCCAAATGAGCGACACCACACTTCATCCTGAACTAGCTGGAATTGGTACTTACGAATACGGATGGTCCGATAAGAACGACGTGGGTGCCAACTCGCGTCGTGGATTGAACGAAGAGGTAGTGCGTGACATCTCCGCGAAGAAGAACGAACCGCAGTGGATGCTTGATCTGCGCCTCAAAGGCTTGAGTCTCTTTGAAAAGAAGCCAATGCCCAACTGGGGTTCAGACCTGTCCGGAATCTTCTTCGACACCATTAAGTACTTTGTTCGTTCGACTGAGAAGCAGGCGACGACATGGGATGACCTGCCCGATGACATCAAAAATACCTACGACCGACTAGGCATTCCAGAAGCCGAGAAGCAGCGCTTGGTGTCAGGCGTCGCCGCCCAGTACGAATCAGAAGTCGTGTATCACTCGATTCGTGAAGACCTCGAAAAGCAAGGCGTCATCTTTGTCGACACCGACACCGGTCTTCGTGAATACCCCGAGCTCTTCCAAGAATATTTCGGAACCGTCATTCCAGTGGGAGATAACAAATTTGCCGCGCTCAATACCTCGGTCTGGTCCGGCGGCTCCTTCATCTACGTACCTAAGGGTGTAAAGGTGGATATTCCGTTGCAAGCATATTTCCGAATTAATACCGAGAATATGGGCCAATTCGAGCGCACCTTAATCATCGCCGATGAAGATTCTTATATACATTATGTTGAGGGCTGTACCGCGCCAATTTACTCCTCGGATTCATTGCACTCCGCGGTTGTAGAGATCATCGTCAAGAAGGGTGCGCGCGTTCGTTACACGACCATTCAGAACTGGTCCAACAACGTGTACAACCTCGTGACCAAGCGAGCCACCTGCGCTGAAGGTGCAACGATGGAATGGATCGATGGAAACATTGGTTCAAAGGTCACCATGAAGTATCCAGCGGTATTCCTCATGGGCCCACACGCAAAGGGCGAGACCCTGTCGATCGCGTTTGCGGGCGCCGGTCAGCATCAAGATGCTGGCGCGAAGATGGTTCATGCCGCGCCGCATACCTCTTCAACCATCATTTCAAAATCGGTCGCACGTGGCGGCGGGCGCACCTCGTATCGCGGTTTAGTGCAGGTCCAAGAAGGCGCCCATCACTCGAAATCAACGGTGAAGTGCGATGCATTGTTGGTCGACACCATTTCACGGTCCGATACCTACCCATACGTGGATATTCGGGAAGACGATGTGTCGATGGGCCATGAAGCTACCGTCTCCAAGATTTCTGATGACCAACTCTTCTACCTGATGTCGCGTGGCTTGTCGGAAGACGAAGCAATGGCGATGATCGTTCGCGGTTTTATCGAGCCGATTGCTCGTGAATTGCCGATGGAGTACGCGCTAGAGCTCAACCGTTTGATTGAACTCCAAATGGAAGGCGCGGTTGGTTAATGAGTTCGCTGACAACTAATTATTTAGCTCCGACCGGTCGGGAAGAGGCTTGGCGCTTCACGCCGCTTAACCGACTGGCCGGCATTTTGGATGCGGCCACTACTTTGGTGCCACAAAATTCCTTCACCTCTAGCTCACTACCCGCTGGCGTCACGCTCGAAGCATCGCAGATCGCTCCATTGTCGGCCACGACTGACGAGGCGACGCTTCGAGTTCGCGCCGCTCAACCGGAAGCGCTCGTTCTAACGATCGCCGCGAACACTGAGTTGAGCGAACCGATAATTCTTTCGCGAATACCACATATGTCGAAGCTGGCTGCGAGTCGACTGATTATCAAGATTGGTACACACGCGCATGCTCGTGTCATCCTAGAAAATCAGGGTAACGCGGTGATGGCTGAGGAGATTGAGTACGACCTTTCGGACGGCTCAACGCTGAACGTCGTTTCACTGCAAGAGTGGGAGAGCGAATCGGTCTACCTTGGTCGCCATCATGCGCTGGTCAGTAAGGACGCGACCTTTATTTCAACCATCGTTTCGGTCGGCGGTTCGCTCGTTCGCATTCTTCCGACGGTTGAATACCGCGGAGCAGGTGCCAGCGCCGAACTCAATGGTTTGTACTTCGCGACCGATGGCCAACATCTCGAACATCGCATTCACGTGGACCACAACGTGGGCCATGCAAAAAGCCGCGTTAATTACAAGGGCGCGCTCGCGGGCGACAAGGCTCGCACCGTCTGGATTGGTGATGTCTACATTCGTGCGGCGGCAGAAGGAACCGATACCTACGAACTCAATCGAAATCTCCTATTGACCGACGGTGCGCGCGCCGATTCGGTGCCGAACCTGGAAATTGAAACTGGCGAAATCGTCGGCGCTGGTCACGCCAGTACCACGGGCCGATTCGATGATGAGCAGTTGTTTTATTTGGAGTCACGTGGAATTCCAGCCGACGAAGCTCGTCGCCTAGTTATTCGCGGCTTCTTCGCTGAGATTGCGTCCAAGGTGGGCTCTGAGGAAATTCAAGAGCGCATCATGGAGCGCATTGATCGCGATCTCGCAAAGGTAGGTGCTTAAGAATGACGTCGATTCCCTTTGATTCATTGACACCAGGCAAGCCACAACGTCTTGAAATCGACGGAGTTGGCGTGTGTGTCGCTCGCGTCGGAGATGAAGTATTTGCCGTTGCCGACTTGTGCACTCATAGCGATGCTTCACTGGCCGAGGGAGAGCTCAACGGTTTCAAACTTGAGTGCTGGTTGCACGGCGCCGAGTTTGATATTCGTGACGGAGCAGCGCTGACTCCGCCAGCGACCGTTGCGTTAGAAACCTTTGTCGTCGCTCGCGATGGTGCGAACGTCACCATCACCAAGAACTAATCCACCCCAGATTTCAGAAACGTTTAACCGAGAGAGAGTAAAAAATGAGCACACTAGAGATCAAGAACCTACAGGTTGCGGTCGCCACCGATGAAGGTTTCAAGGAAATTCTCAAAGGCGTAGACCTGACGATTAAGTCAGGCGAAACTCACGCAATCATGGGTCCTAATGGATCGGGCAAGTCAACGCTCGCATACTCCATCGCTGGTCATCCGAAGTACACAATTACCGGTGGCTCGGTCACCTTGGACGGCGCCGACGTATTGGCCATGTCTGTCGATGAGCGCGCCAAGGCGGGACTGTTCCTGGCGATGCAGTATCCCGTTGAGGTGCCCGGCGTATCGGTCTCGAACTTCCTCCGCACAGCAGTAACCGCAATCCGCGGTGAGGCTCCCAAGGTTCGTACCTGGGTCGGCGAAGTAAAGGAAGCGATGTCTGAGTTGTCAATGGACCCTGCCTTCGCCGAACGTAGCGTGAATGAAGGATTCTCCGGCGGCGAGAAGAAGCGCCATGAAATCTTGCAAATGGAATTGCTTAAGCCAAAAATCGCGATCTTGGATGAGACCGATTCCGGTTTGGATGTCGACGCGCTTCGGATCGTTTCAGAAGGCGTTAATCGCGTGAAGAGCACCAACGATCTAGGAATCATGCTAATCACCCACTACACCCGCATTCTTCGATACATCAAGCCTGATTTCGTTCACGTCTTTTCCGCTGGCCGCATTGTTGAAGCCGGTGGACCAGAGTTGGCGGAGAAGCTTGAGGCGAACGGCTACGCGGAATACACAACCGCTTAAATATTCATCCATGACCACACTTGATGTCACCGCACTGAAGAAGGATTTTCCTATCTTCTCTAAAGTCATGCGCGGTGGCTCTCGTTTGGTCTACTTGGATAGCGGTGCCACGGCGCAGAAGCCAATTTCGGTACTAGACGCGGAGCGCGATTTTTACGAGCACCACAACGCGGCGGTCCATCGCGGCGCGCATTTATTGGCAGAAGAAGCGAGCGAGCTCTACGAAGGAGCGCGATCTACGGTAGCCGCCTTTATTGGGGCTCACGTGGATGAGATCATTTTTACTAAATCGGCTACCGAAGGTTTGAATCTGGTTGCCTATTCCTTTGGCAATTCGCCGCCATCAACTCGTTTCTATTTGGATTCGTCGTCGTCGATAGTTGTGACCGAGATGGAGCACCACGCCAATCTCATACCGTGGCAACAGTTGGCCAAGCGGACGGGGGCCACCCTGAACTGGTTCCCTGTAACGGAAGAGGGACGGCTGGATCTCTCCGACCTTGAATCCATCATTAAGCCCGGCGTGAAGATCGTTGCCATCACTCACCAATCGAATGTTTTGGGCACCATCAATCCGTTAGACGCAATTGTTGCGAGAGCGCACGAGGTCGGCGCCGTCGTCGTGTTGGACGCGTGTCAATCAGCCCCACATTTTGCGATAGACGTTAAAACCTTGGGCGTTGATTTCCTGGCATTTTCTGGACATAAAGCGCTGGGCCCAACCGGTGTCGGAATTCTGTGGGGTAAAGCAGAACATCTCTCTGAGATGGAGCCATTCTTAGTTGGCGGTTCAATGATTGAAAGCGTGACAATGACCGACGCGACTTGGGCGCCAGCGCCTCGCAAGTTTGAGGCCGGCGTTCCCAATATGGCGCAAGCGATCGGACTAGCGGCCGCGCTCGATTATTTAACCGCTATCGGCATGGATAAGGTCGAAGCACACGAGCACGAATTAACCTCGTACGCTCTCGAAAAATTTGCAGAGTTAGAACGAGTGCACGTCGTTGGCCCAAAGAGCGCTCAAAACAGGGGAGCGGTCATCTCGTTCACGGTGGAAGGCGCGCACCCACACGACGTCGGCCAGGTCTTGGATCAGTTTGGTATCGCGGTTCGTACTGGCCATCACTGCGCTTGGCCGCTTATGAAAAAGATGCACGTAGTCGGCACAACGCGAGCCTCCTTTTATTTGTATAACGACCGCTCTGACGTGGACGCGTTGATTAGCGGCATCCACGAAGTGCAGAAATACTTCAAGGTCTAACCATGGAACTCGACTCGCTATATCAAGAGGTGATCCTCGATCACTATAAGAACCCAGCACACAAGTCGTTGTCGCCGAACCCTGGCATTTCGGTTCACCACGTGAATCCATCCTGCGGTGATGAAATTACACTCAATCTCATTCTGGACGGTTCGCTCATCAAAGATGTCAGCTGGGATGGCGTGGGATGTTCCATTTCACAAGCCAGCACCTCCATCATGACGGATTTGATGATCGGCAAGGAAGTTCCCGCGGCGCTTGCGGTCGTTGAAGAATTTACTGAATTGATGCAGAGCAAAGGAACGCTGACTGGCAACGAGGACCATCTCGAAGATGCGGTGGCGTTGGCTGGCGTCTCTAAGTTCCCGGCTCGCGTAAAGTGTGCGCTATTGGGATGGATGGCTTTTAAGGACGCGACGCTTCAGATGACTGCTCAATAATCAAACGGAAAGAACGAGGGATAACCATGGCGGAGACAACGCTCGACGATGTTACCGAAGCGATGAAGGATGTCATTGATCCGGAGCTAGGAATCAACGTTATCGACCTTGGACTTGTGTATGACATGCGACTCGACGACGGTATCGCTACGTTAGATATGACCCTGACGTCCGCGGCCTGCCCGTTGCAGGATGTCATTGAAGATCAGACGCG
>DAIPLA010000081.1:0-4067 GCA_036769465.1 Candidatus Nanopelagicaceae bacterium | reverse complement strand
CCCTTCACAGCGTTCCAAGAAGCGATATCTCCTGGGTAGAAGACAGCGTTTGGAAGGAGCTTGATGAATGGAGCAAGCGCAGGATCAGAAGCAGCCTTTGCGCCAGCTGACTTGGTTGCAGGAATGAATCCGCCTGCAGCAACAAGGAACTTGGCGTAGTTAGCTGGCTGGAAGATGAAGTCCATCCACTTCTGAATTGCAGCTTGGTTTCCATTTGCCTTGTAGGCGGTGAAGTAATCCTGGACGCCAAGGGTTACTGGCTTGTGGCCAGTGTTAGCAACGAATGAGCCGGTGCCGTAGTTGATCTTGGCTCCGCCGTTTGACTTCAACCATGAACCAAGGAAGACCGAACCGTTGATGAAGACGGCCTTGCCAGCTGCGAACAACGCTTGTGCGCATGCTGTGCGGTCGCACTTATCTGGGTTTGGCTCGGTGTAGCCCTTTGTAACAAGGCTCTTGAGGTACGCAGCGGTTGCTACGTTTGCGGCTGAGTCAAGGACCCACTTCTTAGCGGTGTAGTCGTAGTACTGACCACCGTTACCGCCGGACCAGATATTGAATTCTGCTTGTGCCTCTTCAGGTCCAAGTGGAATTGCGTATCCGTAGACGCCAGGCAACTTACGGTGAATTTGGCCGAGAACTGTTGTGAGCTGTGCCCATGTTGTAGGCAACTTTGTCACGCCAGCCTTGGTCAAGAGATCCTTGTTGTAGAACAACGCACGTGCTGAAGCCAAGTCAGGAAGCGCGTAAACGGTTCCGTTGTACTTCGAGTTGTTCAAGAATGTTGGAAGGATGTCTGAAAGAGTTGAAGCTGAGACCATCTGTGACGCTGGATAGAGAAGACCGGCAGCTGCAGGAGCTGAGTAGTCACCCTTGTTTACAACGTCAGGAGTCTTGCCAGCAGCAATCTGTGTTGCTACATACTGATCGATATCGTTCCAGCTCTTGACGGTCACGTTAACGGTGATGTCTGGGTTAGCAGCGTGGAAACGTGTTGCAAAGTCATTCCATTGGTTTTGCTGGGTTGAGCCATCGCCAGGATAGTCAGCAGCAATCATGGTCAATGTGGTCGCTGCGTGTGATGCAGTGACGCCGATTGCCATGGATGTTCCGAGGGCAAGCGAAGCCGCAATCGCGGATACGCGTGTGAACTTCTTCATGTAGTACGTCCTTTACCTGAGTCGGGTCGAGCTGAGGTCCCGGGAAGAGACGGCCAGTTCGATCTGTAGGCACACTCCACTCCTTTTCCCGAGGTAAGTCAAGACTTTTGCACGATTTTGATTGTTACAGTCTTATAACGACAAAATAACGCAGAAATTCTTGACTTTAGGGGGTGAGGAGGCCTAGCGTGCGGTCATGAGCACTTCTGCCAGCCTGATTCCGGGCGAGTTCTTCGCCGATCGTGAGATAGCCAGCCAGCCTGATATCTGGCGCCAAACCGCGAAATTCGCGCCCAGAGTTGCCCATTTCCTCCCTAAAAAGGGTGAAAAAGTAGCGGTTGTCGGGTGTGGCAGCTCCTGGTTTATGTCCCAGTGCTACGCCACGCTGCGTGAGGCCAACGGCCACGGCGAGTCCCATTACTTCACCTCCTCTGAATTTATATACACCCGGTCGTATGACCGATTGGTCGCGATTACCCGTAGCGGTACGACGACCGAAACCGTTCAACTTCTGGAGAAGGTCAAGGGAAAGATTCCGACCGTTGTTTTGACCGCGGTCGCTGGCTCGCCCGTCACTCAATTTGCGGATGAATCAATCATCATGGATTTTGCGGACGAGGAGTCTGTGGTTCAGACCCGTTGGGCCACCGCTGCACTCGGTTTACTGCGCACTCAATTTGGATTGGATCTCGCGGCGCTCGCGTCGGATGCCGAGAAGGCGCTCGCCGAAGATTTGGGCGAACTGCCTCGTATGGATGAAATTACATATCTAGGGACAGGATGGACCGTGGGACTCGCCTCCGAGGCGGCACTGAAGACGCGCGAAGCTGCGCAATTCTGGGCCGAGGCGTATCCAGCGATGGATTATCGCCACGGTCCACTCTCTATCTCTCAACCAGGGCGTGCCGTGTGGGCGTTCGGTGAGGTTGAAGCGGATCTCGTCCGCGACATCAAGGCAACGGGTGCGACTTTTGAGTCGAGCAAGCTCGATCCGATGGCGCATCTCATCAAGGCGCAACGCGTTGCTATTGAATTGGCCCGAGTCCGTGGAATGAATCCGGATTACCCACGCAATCTTGCGCGCTCCATCATCCTTAACTAACAAACCCCTCATCCAAAACGCTCAGGTCGTTTAAGCTGGGGTTATGACGAATGTAGCCGCCATCGATATTGGTGGAACGTCAATTAAGGCCGCGTTGATTGATGAACGTTTTTCTGTTCTTGCGACGGCGTCCGCGCCGACCCCAAAGAATGATTTAAACGGCGCGGCAACGGTCGATGCGATTATTGGGATTGTCGCGGAATTAGAAAACTCTGGCGCGGTAAGCGCAATCGGTTTTGATACACCAGGAACAATCGATGAAGTTCGCGGCATTGCTCGCTGGGCAGGAAATCTCGGTTGGAAGGACTTAGCAATTCGGGATTTGGTTCAAGCCAAGAGCGAATATCCAGTTGTTTATGGACACGATGTCAGGTGTGGTGCATTGGCGGAGATGCGTTCCGGCGCGGCAAAGGGTTATCAGAATTCAATATTTATTCCGATTGGCACTGGCATAGCGGCGGCGTTGATTGTTGATGGATCGATTCGCGCGGTTGATGGTTATGCCGGCGAGATTGGCCACATGAACGTTGGTGCGGATATCGATTGTGTCTGCGGATTGACCGGGTGTTTGGAAGCGGTTTCATCGGCGGCGGCGATTGAACGGTCCTACGAGAGAATCGCTGGCACGAGTAAAAGCGCGGAAGAGATCGCCAAATCAATCGGCGAAGATATCCACGCACGTGCGGTGTGGGAGAGCGCGATGCATTATTTGTCGGTCGCGGTCGAGGATCTCATTACTGTTTTAGCGCCGGAAGCGATTGTCTTTGGTGGCGGATTGGCGGGGGCTGGTTCGTTGTTGATTGATCCGATTGAGCGCGCGTTGGACAAGCGATTGACCTTTCAGCGTCGCCCTGCGTTAAAGGTTGCACATTTTGGGTCGAGTGCTGGGACAATTGGTTGTGCAATCATGGCGTTCGACGGGTTGGGTAAGAGATAACTAATGGCCACGGGATTTACGGATATTCATTGCCACGGCGGTGGTGGCTACAGCTTCAGCGATTCCAATCCGGAACACGTTCAGATTGCGATTGATACTCACAAGGCGCACGGAACGACGACGCAGATCGCTTCGCTGGTGACGGAGCCGCTGGATGCGCTCAAGATACAGATAAAGAATTTGATTCCATTTGTTGAAAGTGGAGTGCTAGCCGGAATTCACCTCGAAGGTCCATATCTCTCTCATGCGCGGTGCGGCGCGCATGACCCGGCTTTGCTTCGTGCGCCAAAGCTCGATGAAATTAAAGAGTTGTTGGACGCGGGCAAAGGGCACATCAAGATGTTGACGATTGCGCCAGAGCTACCGGGAGCGTTAGAGACGATTGCTTACCTGCGATCGATAGGCGTGACGGCCGCGATCGGGCATAGCGATGCCACCTTTGATGAGGCGGTTGCTGGAATCAAGGCGGGCGCAACGGTTGTGACGCATATGTTTAACGGTTTGCCTGCGCTGGATCACCGTGAGGCCACGGTTACCAACGCACTTTTGGTGAACCCCGATATTTACTTTGAAATTATTCTGGACGGCACGCACGTCAATAATTCGGCGATGGAGTTGATGCTCAAACTTGCTGCGGATCGAATTATTTTGGTTACGGACGCGATGTCCGCCGCAGGCGGCAAAGATGGCCGTTACAAGATTGGCGATTTGGATGTGAATGTCAGCGGTGGAGTCGCGACGCTGGTGTCCAACGGATCACTCGCTGGCAGCACGCTCACGATGGATTCCGCGCACGATCGTTTGGTGCGCGACCACGGTGTCAACGCAGATATTGCGAAGTCTGCAACGGTCGAACTCGGCAAGAAAG
>DAIPLA010000080.1:0-4077 GCA_036769465.1 Candidatus Nanopelagicaceae bacterium | reverse complement strand
CGCATTTCTGCGAGCGCCGGCAACACACCCTTGGTCCCAGGTAAAAACATCACTTCCCGAATCAAGTCCAAAATCGGCGCCGAGAGGTCGCGCTTCTGTGCCTGAACATTCAGTAGATCCCGCACGTGGATAAAGCCGATGACCTCGTCCGTAGAACCGCGAGTGACCGGATAACGCGAGTGGGCAGAATTAACCGCCATCGCGATTGCGTCGTTGATAGAAAGGCCCACATCCATGAAGTCGACCTCGGTTCGAGGAACCATAATTTCGTGGAGTTGGAGATCGCTGGCGTTAAATACTTCTTCGACGATATCTCGCTCTTCCTCGGTCAGCGCGGCATGGCCGGTGACCAGGTCGACGAGTTCGGCTTCGGAAATCTCGGCCCGCGATTCATACGACTTCACGCCGAAGAGGCGCACGATTGCGTCGGTCGACTTCGAGAGCAACCAAATAATCGGACGGAAGATAATCGCGATTCGGTCGATGATGCCGGCGGATGCAAGCGCGATACCTTCGGTGCGATATAGCGCCAAGCGCTTCGGGACGAGTTCGCCAAAGACGAGTGAGACGTATGAAATAGCCAGCGTGAGCGCTACGAGCGCAACGGTCTGCGAAAGATTCGCGGACATTCCCCAGCGTCGCAAAACAGGAGTGACGTAGGTTCCGAGTCGTTGCGAACCAAGTGCCGCGGAGAGAAAGCCACAGAAGGTAACGCCAACCTGAGCGGCGGCTAAGAATCGGTTGGGGTTCTTCGCGAGTTCGGCGACCCGACGGCCGCGCTTGCCGCGCGATTCGAGCTGGCGGACTTGGGAATCCCGTAACGAGATCAAGGAAATTTCGGCGGCAACAAATAGCCCCGCGACCACGATGAAGAGCAACACGAGCGCGATGTCCCGAATCACATGGCTGGTCATGAACTCAAGAATAGAGGTAACCTATGCCCACTTCATCCAACGGACCGTCGGGCACGTACCTGCCCGGAGAAGGAGATACACCCATGGCATCTGTCGTTTTCGACAACGCTTCCCGAATCTACCCAGGCACCACAAAGCCTGCGGTCGATAAGTTAAACCTCACCGTCAATGATGGTGAATTCCTCGTCCTCGTTGGCCCATCTGGCTGCGGTAAGTCGACATCACTTCGTATGTTGGCAGGACTCGAGGAAGTAGATACCGGATCAATTCGTATTGGCGATCGTGACGTGACAAACGTTGCTCCAAAAGACCGCGATATCGCGATGGTCTTCCAGTCATACGCGCTCTATCCACATATGTCGGTCGCCGAGAACATGGGCTTCGCGCTCAAGATTGCTGGCGTTGACAAGGCCGAACGTGATCGCCGCGTACTAGAAGCCGCAAAGTTATTGGATCTCGAGGACTACCTCGATCGCAAGCCAAAGGCGCTTTCTGGCGGACAGCGTCAGCGCGTAGCGATGGGTCGCGCGATTGTTCGCGAACCTCAGGTCTTCTTGATGGACGAGCCACTGTCGAACCTCGATGCCAAGCTTCGCGTTGCGACCCGTACCCAGATTGCAGCGCTTCAGCGTCGCTTGGGTATCACCACCGTTTACGTTACTCACGACCAGGTCGAGGCTATGACCATGGGTGATCGCGTTGCGGTTCTCAAGGATGGCTTGTTGCAACAAGTTGATACACCTCGCAATCTTTACGACAAGCCAAACAACGCATTCGTTGCCGGCTTCATCGGTTCGCCTGCCATGAACCTCTTGACCGTTCCGGTCTCAGGCGGCAAGGCAATGCTCGGTTCGCACGGCGTTGATGTTCCAGCATCTGCTGGCTCATCGGTCACCGTTGGCGTACGCCCCGAAGGTTTTGCACCTGCTTCGACTGGCTTTGACGTCAACGTCGAAGTCGTTGAAGAGCTCGGCTCTGACGCATTCGTTTACGGAAAGCCAGCCGACCCTTCGGTGAAGTTTGCTAACGCAACCGACGAGGGCGCGCAGGTCATTGTTCGCTGGGATCCAAAGAATCCACCAAAGCCAGGAACAAAGATCACCGTTGCTCCGACAGCTGATTCGATTCACTTGTTCGATGCGACCACTGGTGCGCGTATCAACTAACGCTTAAAAGGAAAAGCCCCGCAGAAATCTGCGGGGCTTTTTTCATTCGTTACAACTTAAGCCATTGCTACTTTGAGGTTATCGTCGATGGCGGCCAAGAAGTCTTGGGTGTTCAGCCATGGCGCATCCTTCGAGATGAGAAGTGCGAGATCCTTTGTCATCTTGCCGGATTCAACGGTTTGGATGCAGACCTTCTCGAGCGTCGCACAGAACTTCGCGAGCTCTGCGTTGTTGTCGAGCTTTGCACGGTGTGCAAGACCTTGGGTCCAGGCAAAGATTGAGGCGATTGGGTTGGTAGAAGTTGCCTTGCCGGCTTGGTGATCGCGATAGTGACGAGTCACGGTGCCGTGCGCCGCTTCCGATTCCACAACCTTGCCATCTGGAGTCATCAGTACCGATGTCATGAGGCCGAGTGAGCCATAACCCTGCGCGACGGTGTCGGATTGAACGTCGCCGTCATAGTTCTTACATGCCCAGACGTATCCGCCTTCCATGCGCAATGACATTGCGACCATGTCATCGATCAAGCGGTGCTCGTACCAAATGCCAAGTGCGTCGAACTGTGACTTGAATTCAGCTTCGTAGATCTCTTGGAAAATATCCTTAAAACGTCCGTCATACGCCTTCAGGATGGTGTTCTTGGTAGATAGATAAACCGGATACTTGCGGTTCAATCCATAGTTCAAAGATGCCCGAGCAAAGTCGCGGATTGATTCATCGAGGTTGTACATCGACAGAGCAACGCCGGAACCAGGGAAATCAAAGACGGTGTGCTCAATCGGAGCCGAGCCATCTTCTGGCACGAAAGTCATCGTCAACTTGCCAGCGCCGGGTACCTTGAAATCGGTCGCGCGATATTGATCGCCGAATGCGTGACGGCCAATGACGATTGGCTTGGTCCAGTGGGGCACCAAGCGAGGAACGTTTGAGATGATGATGGGCTCGCGGAAGATAACTCCGCCCAAGATGTTGCGGATGGTTCCGTTAGGAGACTTCCACATCTTCTTGAGGCCGAATTCCTCCACGCGCGCCTCGTCCGGAGTGATGGTTGCGCACTTAATGCCGACACCATGCTTCTGGATCGCCTTGGCGGCATCGATGGTGATTTGGTCATCGGTCTCGTCACGCTTCTCTATACCCAAGTCGTAGTACTCAAGGTTGACGTCGAGATACGGCAAAATCAACTTGTCCTTGATGAACTGCCAGATGATGCGCGTCATTTCATCGCCATCTAGCTCAACAACGGTACCTGTTACTTTGATCTTCGACATTGCGTCTGTTCTCTCTCTACTGAACTCGGTCGGTTAATTACAGGGTTGCTACGTCTGCTTGCTTGGCGCGCACGGCTTCTGCCGCGACCTTCAATGCAGCGGTTTCGGATTCGGTCAAAGCGGTTTCGACAACTTTGCGAACACCGGTCTTGCCGATTTCGGCTTCAACGCCGAGATACACACCAGAGATTCCATATTGACCATCGACCCATGCGCAGACCGGCATGATTGCGCCAGAGTCTTCGATGACGGCCTTTGCCATACGAGCGGCAGCAGCGGATGGTGCGTAGTAAGCAGATCCGGTCTTCAACAAGGCAACGACTTCAGCGCCGCCATTGCGGGTGCGCTCAACGAGTTCGTCGATTTCTGTTGCAGATAACAAATCAGAGAGCGGCTTGCCATCGACGGTGCAACGTGATGGGACTGGCACCATGGTGTCACCGTGTGAACCAAGGGTCAGGGTCTTTACAGAACCAACAGCGACGCCTAATTTCTCGGCGACAAAGTTTGTGAAGCGGGCGGTGTCCAACATGCCCGCTTGTCCCATGACTTGATGATGCGGGAACTTGGTAGCGATCTGTGCCAGTGCAGTCATTTCGTCCAATGGATTGGAGACAACGATGATGACTGCCTTTGGTGAATGCTTCGCAATGTTCTCGGCGACGCCTCGGACGATGCCAGCGTTAACGCCGATCAAATCCATGCGGCTCATGCCCGGCTTGCGTG
>DAIPLA010000079.1:0-4106 GCA_036769465.1 Candidatus Nanopelagicaceae bacterium | reverse complement strand
ACAAAGTGCACGCCTTCTTTTTCAGCAAGGTGATGCAGCACGCAGCCGAATGAACCGGTAAACCCGGGACGTTCAAATCCAACGCGATTGAGAAATATGCATGAATCCTCGACCATGCGAGTTTTCCGATCGCCGTCTAACCCGGTTTCGGAGACGCGCATCTTTCCGCCAACCTTCTTGGGTTGCGCCTCATCGTAGAACTGCCACATATCCGGCGTTAATTTCTCAGCAATTTTATTGGTGCGTTCTTCATCTTCTTCATCAGAGTAATAAGCACCATCGGAACAACAACCTGCGTTTGGTTTGTCGGCGTCAACACCACAGCAACCGTTGCCGTAAATGCAGGTCCAATATGAGGTCAACCAGGTGAGGTCGCACTTGTAGAGCTCTTCCGGGTTCGCTGGGTCTGCAAATTCGACCCAATCGCGTGCAAAGTTCGGTGATACCTCAGGCATAGTGCGAGAGCCTACAGGGCATTAGGTAGGCTTGATACATGCAAAAGTGCATCGGGATTATTGGCGTTGGCAATATGGGCGAGGCCTTACTGGCCGGACTCAGCCACGGTGGCGAGATTTGTTTTGCCGAGAAGCGCGACGAACGCGCCGCCGAAATTTCAAGCAAGTACGGCGCCGTCCGCAAGGAGATTGGTGCCATCGGCAGCGATTGCGATCTAATTTTTCTCGTTGTGAAGCCACAAGATTTAGAGAGCACCTTGAATCAGCTGGCGCCAGGCCTCAAAGAGAAGGCGCTGCTCGTCTCTTTGGTTGCCGGTAAAACCACGGCTTTTATCGCTTCGAAGGTGAAGCCCACCAACGCGGTCATTCGCGTCATGCCGAATACGCCCACCTTGATTGGGAAGGGCATGGCCGCGCTTTCAGCTGGCCCAAACGCAAGCTCTGATGACTTGGATTACGTCGCATCGATTCTTTCGAAGAGCGGCGAGGTTGTCGTTGTGGATGAATCGCTGCAAGACGCGGTGACCGCCACCAGCGGATCGGGCCCCGCTTACTTCTTCGCTTTTATTGAAGCGATGATCGCCGCTGGAACCGAATTGGGATTGCCGGTCGACGTCGCTACAAAATTGGCGAACCAAACCATATTGGGCGCGGCGGAGATGTTGGTGCAAACCGGCACGAACCCCACCACTTTGCGCGAAAACGTCACCAGCCCTAACGGCACAACCGCGGCCGCGCTAAAAGTATTTTCTGATTCACAACTATCTGAGATTGTGAAGCGCGCCATGACCGCTGCGCGCGATCGTTCTCGGGAATTAGCGTGACTCGCACCAAGTTTTTCTCAGCAATAGTCGTTGCTTTAGTCGCACTGCCAATTCCAGTTGATGCCGCGACAAAAGTAAAATCAGTACCGCTAAAAATTATGCCCGCTACTCCCGTGACCTTTTCAAATCTGACAGGCGGCACCGGTGACCAAGTGAGCGCGATAGCGCTTTCACCATCGGCAATCATCCTCGCTGGAACTGTCGAATCAAGTAGCGCGACGAGCGCCTGGATTACATCGCAATCACTCGGTGGTACAGATGGCTTTATTGCTGGGCTCGACGCGACAGGGAAACGCTTGTGGGATACCCGCTTGGGCGGTGCACAAGATGATGTTGCCACCGCAATGATTGGCGATAAGCAGGGAAATTTCTGGGTGGTGGGATCATCACAAAGTCCGAACCCCCCTTCGGTTGCGACACCTTCAGCCACACCGGCCGCAGCCCCGACACCAGCTCCTACTATCAATCCGGATGGCGTAAAGGTTCTGCCAGTTAAGCCACCATCAGCCCCGCTCTCAAGATTGATGATCTGGGAAATTAATTCAACCGGGCAGATTATTTCTACTAAATATTTTGAAAACTCTGGCCCGATATTTCCACGTTCGATTGCTGCACAAGGAAGCGGTTTTATTATCAGCGGCCGAACAATCATCGGCAATAATCTCCAGAGCTTTACGATTTCCTTTGATGGAACAAATTTCGGGGCACCAGCGCTCTTTAGCCAAATCTATTCACCGGTCGCTTTTAATCGAACCTTTAAATTGACCAACGGCAGCATAAAAAGTTTTATCTCACTCGGTCTGATTCCAGAAATTCCCACCTGGAAATCAAAGGCCGCGATTCCCGTGGTTATCCAATATTCAAAGCTGAGGAACGTGGTCGCGGCCAGTTATCTCCATGGATCGGTGATTGATATGCAGTATCAACGCAATCTCGGAGTCGTGGCTGTTACGAGCCAAGCAGGCGGTTATGGCTTGTATGTGATTCCAGTCAAGAATTAGTTCGCGTTACCGCTGGCAGCCGCCGCCGCTTTGAGGAGCGAGAGCTGTCCATTTGCACCCACAAGCGCGTATCGGACGCCCTTGATCGTCATCCATTCGACTCGAGCCGAACTATCGAAGTTAGCGGTTGAAACTAGTGTGATTGTCTGATCAACATTGTTTTCTGCGCAGAGTCGGTTCTGGCACCCAAAGAGAACGCCCTTTGCATCTATCGAAAGCGGCCCGGTCGGCGAACCGTAATAGGTAGGAACAATCGTCTGGACTTTAATATTTTGAGAAGTGGGATCGGATACATCATCGGCCCACAGAAATTCTGATGGCTTGGTAGGAGAGATTGTTGAGTCCAACCAGGTCATGGAGAGTTTCTTGCCCAACACCTGCATCGCTACGTCGAATCCGGCCACGCTAATGCCATTACTGGAATCGTCGATGACTTGGTATTGCCAATCCTCTGGATACGCAGAATCGCGATAGGCAACGCGGACCGCACCACGGATTGGCAACTTGTCGGCGTTCACTGATTCGACCGAGTCGTAAAGCACATAAACGCGATTACCAATCGATGTGGCGCGCATATGAAATGCAACGTCGCCCGTGGTGCGGCCGTTGATCTGGGAATCACCGTCGACTAATTCATAACGCCAATTGACACCATCTTTGACCGCGCCGAGCAAAATTCCCTGACTCTCGTCGCGATAAAAAACTTGTAGGCCAGAAGGAGTGACCGCGCACGCGCTACTGACGCTGACATCGCTCGCGGTCCGGACACGCACTTTCTCTTGATAAGGCTGGACCTTGGGGCCATTGCCGTCCACAATGCTGTAGCTCCATTTTTTGCCGTTGTATCCCGCGTAACGCAGCCACTTCTTTGTTGTATCCGCGTAGAAGATATTGAGGGTCGGTACTTTGTTGATTGTGCCGACGCACATCGAGATAAAGCCAGCGACGTTGTTGGTGGTTTTTCCACCCGTCGTAGCGTTGCCGTCCACGATTGTGGTTGACCATTTCTTGCCATCAAAGGTAGCCAGCTTTAATCGGCCGGTTTTGCTATCGGAATAGGCAATCACTGGGTTGTTCTGAAAAGTTCCAGTCGCTAGATACTTTGCGTCTGCCGCTGGGTCGATGACCGTGGCTTTCCATGGCGACTGCGGAATAACGCCATTTGTTGTGGATGCGGGGGATACGCCCAATATGTTCTTGGCGGTCACAGAGAATGAATACGCGACGCCATTTCGGAGTCCAGACATCGTGACTGGAGAGCCCGTGACAGTTTGGATCTCGCCGGTGACCGCATTTTTCACGTCATAAGAAGTCACCTGCGATACCCGAGCATTCGCCGGCGGATCGAAGGTAATGATGGCTGAGTGATCTCCAACTAATGCGCTGAGATTGCGCACTTGTTGTGGAACGCCGACCGGGATTCCGGCCGGTGGCTTTTGCAACATATCTTTCATCATGCCGAGTAAGAGCGGCCCTGGTTGATGAAAAATCTCAGCCGGCGCGAGGTTAGGCGCCATCACGGCATTTTCGCCGCTCGTTCCGAATGTTGCTTGATCAAGGTGACTGACCGATGAACCTGCTTGATATGGATTAGGCGTAAAGAGTTTGGGTTTAACTCCACCGTTAGCGGCGACGCCATAGGCGCCGGACCAGACCAACGGTCCGAGCAGGGCTTGACCAAGTTGGAGCGATGGTGACGGAAGATCCATCAATCGAGTGCCATCTGTTAACTGCGCGTATGCGTCGAACGGTGTTGGTTGATCATCGCTTCCGTAACCACCAAAGAGAACGTTCATGTCGCTCGCGGATAAGAATCCAAGACCGTG
>DAIPLA010000078.1:0-4120 GCA_036769465.1 Candidatus Nanopelagicaceae bacterium | reverse complement strand
TGATTCACTGCGCTGAGAGCGATGGCACTTCGACCGCGCCTGGAATACAAGAAGCGAAGCGCGAGATTGAAGCCGCAGGTGGCGACATTCAGTTATTTGATTACGCCGGCTCGCAACACGCATTTTTCAATAACGATCGGCCCGAGGTATATGACGAAGGTGCGGCCACACTTTCGTGGGACCGCACCTTGGCTTTCTTTAGAAGTAACCTCGCTTAAATATCGAAGCGATCGAGGTGCATGACGCGTGCCCAAGTGGTCACGAAGTCATTGACGAACTTTGACTTTGAGTAAGCGTTATCGAGCAATGTAACCTGCAGGGCATTTTTTCTGCGATGTTTTAAGTAACAATTTAGTTTTTCCCTTAACGCAAATAAAAGCTTTAGGAGCTCCTGCTTGCCTCAACTGAATCTTTATGGTGGGCGCGCTGAACTGGAAGTTGTTTGCGCTCAGATAGTCCCAACCGTCCCTTTCGTTGAACGTAGTCGTGGCTAGATTTTCTGACCCATTGCTATCAGTAACTTGGATAGTTGCACTTACTGGGGCATTAGAAAACTTGTAAAGACATTTAGCAACTTCAGATTTGATGATTAAGTTATACATTCCCTTGAATACAGATTGGTCATTTAGGAAATGAGGGGCAGCAACCTGATATGTCAGTGTTCCATTGCTAAAGGTTGGTGGCCCTTCCGAATAAGCGGATGCATTAGTTGTCACAATACCGTCTACTCCGCTTATTGAAGTGAAACAACTATTTACGTTAGCGAGCTGGTCCTCAGACAGAGTATGAATGGACCATTCAGTAGGACTTGCTGTCGCCCTATTTTTAACGATCGGAAGCCACTGATTCAGTTCCATTACGGTATTCAATCCCCATGGATTCGGGACACTCACGATGTTTCTCGTTAACGGATTCGCTTTTTTGCCCGCCCCCGGGGCGTCAGGTTGACTGCTTGAGGCTCCTTGCGAACACGTCGGCCAGGTTCCACACATTGAGTACAAAGTTTGAATACTGTTGGGAAGACTTGAAAATTGATCGCCATAAAAGACCGTGGGCACCTTTAATGCTCTTCCGGTCACTATTAATTCAACCGACCTGCTTTGGTGTTGAATCTGGACTGATGGCTGATCAAGACGCCCATGAAGCCAGCCAGTTGGCTCTTTTGATAGTCGCAGGTCTACTTTGAATGAATACTCCATTGGAAGCACCTCAGGCGCCTCGCATTGGCCTGGCGTGCCCGTGAATGAAGCACATTTCACATTGGGCAAATTCAAAGGCCCAAATCCATAAACACGAGTTGTGCCATTCGGATTAGTGCCAACTTGAAGACTCCGCATCCAGTCTTGTGTAGAAGTGTTTGCACTAGATACTGGGTAATTTGAATCAATGTAAAGTGAGGTCGCAAAAAGATTTATGCTTAGACCTGTGGAAGTGATTGCATTTCTAGGCCCTCCACCCTGTAGCGAAGCTTCTAATAGATATTGATCGCCGGAGGAGTGGCTTACTCCGGGAATTTCCCAAACGCTAGGCGCCCCATCATCGGGCAACCCATGAGCAGGATCTGCCTGATACTCGTTTATGTGGTGGTCCCATGTGTAGTTCAAGAAGGTTGCTGGGTGCACATTTCCGTCGGCATCCACCGCGCTGAGACTCACTATGCAGTCCATCTGACTTGGAGTGGCACAAACTTTCAATTCGGAGTTGAACGAAAAGGTTTGTGAACTTTTGCAATCTCCAGAATCCGTCGATGAGCAAACCAAGCCGTTTGAACCATTGAATCCAGCGAGATATGAGAACGCGCCTCTATCTGCCGGATCTTGGAGTAAGAAGCCCTGATAACCATCGGCGCTACTCATATTCGGTATCCATTGTTCGTCTGTAGTCCCGACCGCAGACGAGTTTTGTCCCGAAAGAGCCACCACGACCAAGGCGGCAGCGCAAACTTCCCAAAAACGTCTACTCATGCCCACTCCTACTTAGTTTGACTCCATGCGCGAAGAAATCAGATATCAAATCGATCGAGGTGCATGACGCGTGCCCAAGTGGTCACGAAGTCATTGACGAACTTTGCCTTTGCATCAGCACTGGCATAGACCTCGGATAGCGCACGCAATACCGAGTTTGATCCGAAGACCAAGTCAGCGCGGGTAGCTGTCCACTTCACCTTGCCGGACTTGCGATCTCGGCCTTCGAAGAGGTCGCCAGCGTCGGACTTTGCGGTCCATGTGGTGTCGATATCGAGCACGTTGACGAAGAAGTCAGTGGAAAGTACTTCTGGCTTAGTGGTGAGAACGCCGGTCTTTGAACCATCGGCTACTGCGCCAAGAACACGCATTCCACCAACAAGAACCGTCATCTCTGGTGCAGAGAGATTCAATAGCGCCGCCTTATCGACCAAGTGGAATTCAGCGCTCGCGCCGAGTCCTTGCTTGGCGAAGTTACGGAAACCATCTGCGTGTGGCTCGAGTACCGCGAAGGACGCCACATCGGTCATCTCTTGCGTTGCATCGGTGCGACCTGGTGCGAATGGAACAGTGACCTTAACGCCCGCCTTCTTTGCTGCCTTTTCGACCGCGGCATTTCCAGCGATGACAATTAGGTCTGCTAACGAAAGGTTCTTCTTTGTCGCCTTGTTGAAGTTGGTTTGAATCTTCTTCAAGATCTCGAGGACCTTCGCCAATTCCTTGGGATTGTTCGCTTCCCAATTGCGTTGTGGTTCAAGCGCGATACGCGCGCCATTTGCGCCACCGCGCTTATCGGTGCCGCGGAATGTTGACGCCGACGCCCATGCGGTCAAAACAAGTTGCGAAACGCTCAACTTGCTCGCCAAGACCTTGGTCTTCAGGCTTTCAATATCTTTTGCCGTCAGCTTCTTGCCCTTGGATGCCGGAACCGGATCCTGCCAAATCAATTGCTCGGACGGAACTTCAGGACCCTTGTAACGAGCAATCGGACCCATATCGCGGTGGGTTAACTTAAACCATGCGCGTGCAAATGCATCAGCAAATGCCGCCTGGTCTTCGGCAAAGCGCTTTGAAATCGGTCCGTAGATTGGATCCTCGCGCAACGCCAAGTCGGTCGTGAACATGATGGGTGCATGCGTCTTTGACTTGTCGTGTGCATCAGGAACTGCGTTGCTTGCGGCGGCGCCCTTAGGAATCCATTGCGTTGCACCAGCAGGGCTCTTTGTTTGCTCCCACTCATATGCGAACAAAGTCTTGAAGTAAGTGTTATCCCACTTGATCGGAGTTGGGGTCCACGCGCCTTCGAGGCCGCTGGAGATTGTGTCCGCGCCGTTGCCGGTTCCGAACGAGTTCTTCCAACCCAATCCCATCTCTTCCATTGCAGCGCCTTCGGGTTCTGCGCCCACGTGCTTGCTTGGATCCGCGGCTCCGTGTGCCTTTCCGAATGTGTGACCACCGGCGATAAGCGCGACCGTCTCTTCATCGTTCATGGCCATGCGCGCAAAAGTTTCGCGAATGTCGCGTGCCGATGCGAGTACATCTGGCTTTCCGTCTGGGCCTTCTGGGTTAACGTAAATCAATCCCATTTGTACGGCGGCTAATGGATTATCGAGTTCGCGATCGCCCTTGTAACGCTCGTTGGTCAACCACTCTGATTCCTTGCCCCAATAAGTCTCGTCTGGCTCCCACACATCTTCGCGACCGCCACCGAAACCAAATGTCTTTAGCCCCATGGACTCAAGCGCAACGTTGCCGGTCAAAATCATTAAGTCGGCCCACGAAAGACGCTTGCCATATTTCTGCTTGATTGGCCACAACAAGCGACGCGCCTTGTCGAGGTTGACGTTATCTGGCCAGCTATTGAGTGGTGCGAAACGTTGCATACCTGCACCGCCGCCGCCGCGACCATCTTGAATGCGATATGTGCCGGCGCTGTGCCACGCCATACGAATAAAGAAGGGACCGTAGTGACCGTAATCCGCTGGCCACCAATCTTGCGAATCGGTCATCAACGCTTCAATCTCTTTTTTCACCGTCTTGAGATTGAGCTTTTCGAATTCAGATGCATAATCAAAGTCGGGATCCATTGGATCGGCCTCGACCGGATTCTGTTGCAAGACCTTGAGGTTCAGCTGGTTAGGCCACCAATCCTTGTT
>DAIPLA010000009.1:0-21649 GCA_036769465.1 Candidatus Nanopelagicaceae bacterium | reverse complement strand
GCGGCGTTGCCAAGGGCTTAATCGCTTCTGGTGTTCAGGCCGGCGATCGCGTCGCGTTGATGGCTAAGACGCGGTATGAATGGACCATTCTCGATTTCGCCATTTGGTTTGCCGGAGCGGTGACGGTCCCCATTTACGAAACGTCGAGCGCGGAACAAATCGAATGGATTCTCTCAGATTCTGGTTCGGTTGCTTTGGTGGTTGAAACTCCCGCCATGCGCGAACTTGCGCAACCAGTCTTGCCATCCCATTGCTCGCGAGTCTGGACCATTACAGAGGATGCCGTAGCAACGCTGACTGCTGCCGGGGCTAACGTGACGGATGCCGACGTCAACGCTCGGCGCGCGACATTGACGCCCGACTCGCTCGCCACTCTCATCTACACCTCCGGCACAACTGGACGTCCCAAAGGCGTTGAACTAACCCATGGAAATTTCTTGTCCGAATGCGGCAACGTTGTACAGGGCGCGAGCGACCTCTTCCTCAAACCTGGCGGCTCGACGCTCTTGTTCCTTCCGATCGCGCACGTCTTTGGCCGCATGGTTCAAGTCGGAGCCATCACCGCCGGATTACATCTTGCGCACTGCGGAGATATCGCTCGCTTGCCGATGGACTTGGCATCATTCAAGCCGACCTTCGTTCTTGCGGTTCCTCGCATCTTTGAAAAGGTCTATAACGGCGCCGAATCGCGTGCCGATGAAGCAGGCAAAGGAAAAATATTTCGCAAGGCCGCCCACGTTGCCGTTAAATACAGTGAGGCACTGGATGGACGTGGACCTTCGCCGTTGCTCCGATTGCAACATGGAATCTTCGACAAGCTTGTTTACGCCAAAATTCGCAACGGACTAGGCGGCAAAGTAGAAGCTGCGATTTCTGGTGGCGCGCCGCTCGGAACGCGACTGGGCCACTTCTATCGTGGCGTGGGCATCAATATCTTGGAAGGTTACGGTTTAACGGAAACAACGGCGGGCGCAACATTGAATTTGTCGAGCGAACAACGCGTTGGTTCAGTCGGAAAGCCGCTCCCCGGAACAACTATCAAAATTGCAGATGATGGCGAGGTCTTGATTAAAGGCGCGATCGTGATGCGAGGCTATTGGCAGAATTCAGCCGCGAATGCAGAAGCCCTGGAAAGCGATGGTTACTTCCACTCAGGCGACTTGGGCACCTTGGATGAGAATGGCTTCCTGTATATCGTGGGTCGCAAGAAAGAACTTCTCGTCACGGCCGGAGGTAAGAATGTCGCGCCCGCTGTCCTTGAGGATCGACTACGCGCGCACCCATTAGTCAGTCAGTGCATGGTCGTCGGCGACAATAAGCCATTCATCGCAGCGCTGATCACGCTCGACCCAGATGCGGTCAAGGCTTGGGCCGTGACCAACAAGAAGCCAACAACCGCGGTTGCTGACTTAGCAAATGATCCGGCTCTAATCGCTGTCGTACAGACCGCGGTCGATGAGGCAAACAAGGCGGTCAGTCGCGCCGAATCAATCCGCAAGTTCACCATCCTGCCGGGTGACTTCACCATCGCTGGTGGGCAACTGACGGCAAAGCTCTCCATTAAGCGCCACGTCATCAACGAAGAATTTAAATCGGAGATCGAAGCGCTTTTTGCCTAGGCCATCGACCGGCCCAAGCAACGCGCTCAGCCTGATCGGGTTACGTCTCGATTCCATCATTGGCTCACCTGGTTTAACTGCTTCGGCGCGGAGTGAACTCCGCGCTGTGCGCGAAGAGTTAGCGCTCGCAATCATCGATATGAGTAGCCGCGATGTTTTAGGCGCTCTCACCACAGCCGAGATGAAAGTACTTACTCAACTAGCTCGTGGCGTTACGACGAAGGTGATAGCAGACGAGCTATTTCTCTCGGTCGCAACCGTAAAATCTCACTTATCGGGGATTTATCAAAAGTTGAACGTCTCGAGCAGGGCTGAGGCAATCGTGGTCAGTAAACGATTAGGAATGATTAGTTAATTCTGCTCCAAGAGCGCTGCAAACTTTTTGCCCCAGATGTCCCACGACCATTCAGCACTCACCCACTTATTGCCTGCCTTGCCCATCGCGAGGAGCCGATTTCGATCCGGAAGCAATGCGACAATCGTGTTTGAGATCTCGGTTGGATTTTTTCCGTCGACTAGGAGACCTGTCTCCCCCGACAAGACCGCGTCGGGCGCGCCGCCGGATTTTCCAGCGATGACCGGAATCCCGCAGGCGCTAGCCTCGAGATAGACAATTCCCAGACCTTCGACTTCCAATCCGGCCAATCGTGAACGTGAAGGCATCACAAATAAATCTGCGGCTTGAAAATACTGAGGAAGTTGCGCGTACTGAACCCGGCCAGTAAAAATCACCGACGATTGAAGACCAAGTCGTTCGACCTGCTTGCGTAGATACTTTTCGCGGGGTCCGACTCCAACCAAGACGAGTACCGCTTCGGGTAAACGTTTAACGATATTGGGCATCGCGGCGATAAGCGCATCCTGCCCCTTTCGATGAACCAATCGTCCAACGCACATGATGACGCGCTTATTTTCAATACCCAGTGTGCTGCGGATTTCCGCACCACTTCCTGGCCGAAAATGTTCAATATCGATGCCGGGCGCGATTCGAACGTATTCGGGATGTTCGCCCATTGCAGGCGAGATTGCGCTTCGGGTGAAGTCGCCCAAATATGTCACCGCATCCATTGCATTACCCATTCGGCGCATCGCGAGCGAGAATGGAAAGACCTTGGCCCACCAGACTTCATGGCCGTGCGTAAGTCCAACTATTCGCTTCGCGCCGTTGCGTCGCAGGGTGGGCGCCATCCATGCCAATGGTGCCGTTGCACCAAACCACACCACCGTGGATCCATATTCGCGCATCGTGCGAACCACGCTTCGTGTGACACGAGGGCTAGGGAGAAGTACCTTTGATTTGTCGCGAATAACGATTACACCATGCTCGGCCGCGAGCGCGCTATCAAATGCAGTAGATCCTTCTTGCGCCGATGTGTAGATCACGAGCTCGGAGCCATCTAGATACCGCAACAATCCGAGAATAAAAGTTTCAATGCCACCAGCGCGAGGTCCTAGATCGTTGGTGACGAGCAGAATTCGACGGCTCGAGCTAGCTCCGCTCATTAAATCCGGCGCGCACCGACGTACGGCAAACGACCGAAGTAGCTGCCGAAGGGTTCAACGCGAACCCGCGCACCAGCGTGTGGTGCGTCGACCATCTCTCCACCGCCGAGATAAATTCCAACGTGATCAATCGGGCGTCCAAAAAATACTAAGTCACCCGCTTGCAATGCGTTGCGGGCGATAGATCGGCCGAAGCTGTATTGATAAGCAGCGGAGTGCGGCAAGCCAACGCCTGCTTGAGCGAATGAACGCATCGTCAATCCAGAGCAATCCCAGTAAATGGGACCAGCGGCACCGAAGACGTATCGGTCACCAATCTGTTTAATCGCGTAGCGAAGCGCGGTCGCTCCTCGCCCTGATCCGAGATTGGCCTTTGCGGCTTGTTCGAGCGAATACTTTGTGTCAGCGCTATCTTGGCTGGCAGCAAGCGCGGCTAGACGTTCTTGCTCCGCCTTGGTGAGCGAGTTCAAAAGTGTCTGGACTTGAGCAAGCTTCTTATTCGCCTCTAATTGGCGAGCGACGAATCGATCGTGGGCCGCCTTTGCCAACGCCAACTTGTCACCTACTACCAATGAGGTGGCTTGCAGACGTTGCTTCGCGACGCTGTAACTCTTGAGTTCGAGCGATTTCTTTTTCGTAATAATTTCTAGCGCGCCGGCTTCGTCGAGGTAGAGCTGTGGGTTGGAAGAGAAAAGCAACTGCATGCCCTGGCCCAGTCCACCGTTTTTATATTGCTCGGCCGCGATCGCGCCTAATGATTTTTGATATTGCGAGACGGTCGCTTGGTCGGCAGCAGCCTGGTTCTGAACACTCGATAGTTGGCGGTTGAGGTTGTTCATCTCGACCTGCGCCTGCTGGGCGCTCTCGGCGATCGATGTCGCCTCTTGTTGTAGCTGTAGCACTTGCGCACGGACAGCGTTCAAATCCGCCGCATGGGCGCTCGACGTGGAGTAGCCAATCGAGAGCGAGGCTATGAGAGCGACGCCCAAGTACCGAGCACCGAATCGTCGGATATCCGGTTTGGCTGATGCGCTGCTAGTGACCTTCATAGAGGCGTAAGTATAACCGCCGCATTTTCACGCTTAGCGAGCGCGATATTTGAGCGTTGGCACCATTCCGGCCTCAGCCAATACTGAGAATATTTGTGCGTCACCATCAGTGATCGCAGGCGAGGTCTGGCGAGATTCATTGATCGGGAGAATCTGGAGCAGAACCGTCATCACGCAGTCGTCGCACGAGATGTTTTTGAGGGAGCATGAGTCGCAATCGATTTTCATATACCTACGGTAAATGCGACCACTGACACTAGATTGAGGCCATGACCTGGGTGCGCGCGAACCTTGTAGTGGGTGCGGATGGTTCGACCACAATCGGGGGCGCCTCAAACGGGCTCAGCTCCAACCGGGACCGGAGTCGATTTCACGCCATTCGCGGCGAGGCCACTGCATTGTTGATTGGCGGCGAGACCGCTCGGACCGAGCCGTATCGGGTTACCCCGATTCCGCTATTCGTCGTCAGTAGGAGCAAAAACTTGCCCGGCGCCGCCGCAGAGAACCAGAGCGCAATCTTGCTGAATCTAACTCCGCGCGAAGCGATCGCAGAAATCAAGCGACGCGGGTACCAGCGTATCTTGGTCGAAGGTGGCGCTCATTTGTTGACGGCCCTAACGCATGATCACCAAGTGGACGGCATTCATCTCACCCGCACGACGCTTGCGCCACATGAGTCGGTGATTGATTTTCATGAATTACTTCACGGATTCGTCTTGGTTTCAAGCGAATCGATGGGTGACGAGACATTCGAATATTACGAACGAGGTTAACTCCTAGTCGGCTAACTGCCGAGTGAACTAGCCCTACCCGTTGAGCGAGATGAGCGCTACTCCACCAACCGCAAGAAGGATTCCCAAGTACTGAACTTTGTGTAGTCGCTCGTGCAGGAAACGAAATGCCAGCAACGATGTGACGATGGGGAAAAGCGACCCCAAAACCATTGCAATCGAGACCAAGCCCTTTGTCGTGGCAACTCCCAGCAGATAGTTCGCAGCGAAATCGGCGGAACCCAATACAAAAAGCGTACGTACATCTCGAATCGCAAAGCCCCCTACGGTCCGATACCGAGCCGCAATAAAGAGACACATCGTCACTGTAATAAGTCGCATCGACGTCATCGTTAAAAGCGAACTCGTCTTAGACCCTTGTGCCATAAAGGTAAGCGCGGTTCCGAATCCGACCGCCGCACAAAGACCAAAAAGGAGTGGCTTCACGGGAAGTTTCTTCACGAGTTCTGGCCCAGAAGCGCAGAACGCTCCCGCCAAAGCGATAACCATTCCCATGTATTGAATGAGATGGGGACGTTCGCCGTGAATAAATGCATAGGCCAACGGAATAATTGCGGAGAGCGAGCTGATCGGCGAAACAACTCCCATCCGTCCCGTCGCCAGCCCGGCGTAAAAAGCAGTGAGTCCGAGAAAGCCCGCAATGCCCGCGCCAATCGCTGGAATGAAATAACCATTCCATGAAAGATTCGGGGCAATCCATGAACCGGATACAAGTACCAAGAAAAGGCCAACAACCAGGCCCATCGCTTGCGAGACTCCAGTGACCGCTAAAGACTTATAGCGCTTCGCGAGATTGCCACCGAGAAAATCGGCGGTGCCCCAAAGGACGCTGGAGAACAGTGCAAGTAGCGATGCCATCGGAGGAGGGTATCTCTTCCTCGCGCCTACCTCGATATCCCGAGAGCTCGCTTTACCATTGAGCAATGGCTATCCCGCGCGAAAAGAGTTTTGATGAAGCGGTCATCGAAATTCGCGCGCTCACTACCCGGGCCGAAATAATTGTCGAGGAAGTCCCCGCGCCCCAGAAATTGGCGCCGTACGCCCTTGCCCTAACTGCGGATTTCGAAGACGACGCTGCGGTTGGTCGATTCGTGCTTTTGCACGATCCCATGGGACAGGACGGTTGGGGCGGTAAATATCGCTGCGTTACCTTTGTACGGGCGGCGGTCGAACAAGAGATGGCGAGCGATGTCCAGGCGATTGAAATCGGCTGGCAATGGCTCGTGGAGTCGCTGGAGAAATTCGGTTGCGATTACTCCGCGACCAGCGGCACCGTCACTCGCACAACAAGCGCTTCGTTCGGAACCCTCATCAATCGCGAAGACGACAACGAAATTGAAATTCGCGCGTCATGGACTCCGCTCTCCGGAAATTTTCTCGCGAATCACGTACGAGCTTGGCTACAGCTCCTTGAACTTTCGGCCGGGGTGCCACCGATTCCGGATGGCGTTTCGCAACTAGCCCGGCCTCGGTGATGAGTAATACCGAGTTCACCCAACTCAACGTACCTGCCGAGCCCTCCGAACCCACGGCCACTCCGTTACTGGCGCCGCGTCACGGTCTTCCCGATCTAGTCACGACTGAAACGGGATTGCGCGATGTAGTGCGCCAACTGGCGCAGGGCTCGGGACCGATCGCAATTGATGCAGAGCGCGCTTCGGGATATCGCTACTCGCAGCGCGCGTATTTGATTCAGATTTATCGAGTTGGTGGCGGACTGCATCTCATCGACCCCATCGCTATCGGAGATACATTTCTCTGGGAAGCAATGGGACGAGATTTCGCAGATGTCGAATGGATTATTCATGCAAGTACGCAAGACTTGCCTTGCCTTCGCGAGCTCGGACTCAAGCCGCAACGACTCTTCGACACCGAACTCGGCGGGCGAATAGCTGGATGCGCACGAGTCGGACTGGGCGCTCTCACCGAACAATTATTGGGATTGAGTTTGGCCAAAGAACATAGCGCTGTCGACTGGTCGATTCGTCCGCTCAAGAACGAATGGCTTACCTACGCCGCGCTCGATGTCGATGTTCTCGTCGAATTGCGGGACGAAGTCGAGAAGTTATTGCGCGATAGCGGAAAGCTCGAATGGGCGTTGGAAGATTTTGCGGCCATTCTTCAACAGCCGGCAAAGCCTCCCCGGCAAGACCCGTGGCGCCGAACATCAGGTATGCACAAAGTCCGGGACCGACTGACACTCGCGATTATTCGCGACATGTGGCAAGCCCGCGATGATTTCGCCGCTGACATCGATCTCTCTGCTGGTCGGGTCTTCAATGATGATTCGCTGGTTGAGCTCGCGACTAAGCGGCCAAAGGAGATCAACGAATTTGCTCGCATTCTCCAGCGACGTAGTCGAGTAGAGAAGCCGCCCATCGAACGATGGTTTGATGTGTATCGCGCTGCGCTCTTAACGCCGCCCGACAAACAACCAGAGCTACGAACACCGTCCCAAGGTTTGCCGCCAGCAAAGTTGTGGCAGACCCGTAATCCACTTGGATACGCACGACTCACTCACGCCCGTGCCGCGGTTCTCGAGTTGGCCTCCGCGCACAACATCCCCGCCGAAAACCTCATCTCCCCCGATCTTGTGCGAGAAATTTGCTGGCCTGAAAACACCATGACACTCGATGATGTTCGTGCAAAGCTTGCTGAGCTCGGCGCACGAAGCTGGCAGATCGAGATAGTCGCCCCAGCCCTCACCGCGGCCCGGTTGGAGCGTGAGCCGTTGGTCGTTCCTGAGGCTACGGAGCCAGAGACCGAGAACACAGCCGAGTGAGCCGATTTACGCAACAATCAGGTTGCGTAAATAATCCCCCTCTTCTAGGCTTCAAGGGTGTTGAGCACCTTGCTGATTGCCCTCCGTGAAGGCCTAGAGGCCTCTCTCATGGTCGGCATTCTCGTTGCTTACCTGGTTAAATCCGATCGACGTTCGGCGCTTCCTGCGCTCTGGACCGGCGTTTTTTCAGCGGTCGCGGTGAGTCTTGGATTCGGAGCGCTGCTTTCGTTTTCATCGCATCATCTGTCTGATCAAGGCGAAGAGTATTTCGCGGGAACGTCCTCGCTATTGGCCGTGGCAATCGTTACCTGGATGGTCTTTTGGATGAAGCGCACTGCTCGAGGTATGCGCCAAGAGCTCCACGGTCGAATCGATGCGGCGTCAAGGAAGCAAGCAGGTTTCATCGCCATCGCGGCGGCGGCTTTCTTCACTGTGGTGCGCGAAGGCTTAGAAACCGCGCTCTTTATCTACTCTGACTTTAAGACGGTATCGAAAAACTCTGGCCCCGCTATTGGTCTGATTCTCGGGCTCGTAGTCGCGATTGGACTTGGTGTAGCGCTCTACCGCCAGACGATCAAAATTAATCTCTCTAAATTCTTCTCGCTAACTGGCGCGGCCCTGATTGTCGTAGCGGCTGGAGTTTTCTCACACGGACTTAATGAATTCCAGAACGTGGGCCTCCTACCTGGAGCCTCGTCGTTCGCGTGGAATTGGGCTCACTCGAGCGGTTCAGTTTTGTCCACGATCTTGGATGGCACCATCGGCATCTCCACCACCCTGACATTTCTCCAACTCATTCTCTGGGCGGTTTACCTCCTCGCGGTTCTTCCTACCTACCTTCGCAAGGCCACGCCCACACCTGCACAGCCTCTGGCAACCGCCGCTAAGTAGCGCTCGCGCTCCACCTCGCCGTTATTCCATTTTTGGCTACTGGCGAGTAACCTAAAGCGCATGAGCGCTAACAATCACCTTCATGACGTTGTTCTCGTAGACGCGGTCCGCACTCCATTCGGCAAGGCCGGCAGTCTCTACGCCGAAACCCGAGCGGACGACATCATGGTGCGCGCACTTCGCGGATTGTTAGAGCGCAATCCCTCGCTTCCACTCGACCAGATTGATGACGTGGCGATCGCGGCCGCAACACAAACCGGAGATCAAGGAATGAATATCGGGCGGAGCGTTGCGCTCTTGGCTGGAATTCCTAACACCGTTCCTGGTTACTCGATTGATCGCTGGTGCGCAGGTGCGATGACCGCGGTCACCACGGTTGCCGGTGCAATCGCGATGGGTCAATACGACATTGCGATTGCTGGTGGAGTTGAACATATGGGACATCATCCGATGGGCGAATTGATGGATCCAAACCCTCGATACCTTGCAGAAAAATTGGTCGACGCCGATGCGCTCGCTATGGGATCGACCGCTGAACGGTTACATGACAAATTTCCACATCTCACCAAGGCACGCGCCGATGCATACGCGGTCGCTTCTCAGTCCAAAACTGCCGCCGCGTATCAACAAGGAAAAATTCAGCGCGACCTCATTCCCGTAGCCGTTCGCAGTGTTGAACATGGGTGGGGTGTTGCTACCGTTGACGAACCGCCTCGACCAGGCACAACACTCGAAGCGCTCGCTGCTCTAAAAACACCATTCCGTCCCGCTGGTCGCGTCACCGCTGGAAATGCAGCAGGGCTCAATGACGGCGCTACCGCCGCGATCATCGCTAGCGCCGAGAAGGCGCGCGAGCTCGGTCTTCCAGTCAAGGCCCGGATGGTTGGCTTCGCCTTTGCGGGCGTCGAACCAGAAATCATGGGTTACGGCCCCGTCCCTTCGACCATTAAGGCGCTCAAAAAGGCCGGGCTCAGCATTGACGATATTGGTCTCTTCGAAGTGAATGAAGCCTTCGCGATTCAGGTGCTTTCCTTCTTGGACCACTTCGGAATCGCGGACGACGATCCACGAGTAAATATGTACGGCGGAGCAATTGCTGTTGGGCACCCGCTCGCATCATCTGGAGTGCGACTCATGCTCAACTTGGCGCGAGGTTTTGAGGAGCGCCCCGATGTTCGATACGGAATCACGACCATGTGCATCGGCCTAGGAATGGGTGGAACCGTTATTTGGGAGAACCCACACTTCGCCGGAAAGAAGGCATGACGATGAGTACGCTCCCCACAATTGCTCACGCGATAAAGCTGCCCGAAGGCGCTCCGGAAGAAGTAATCACGCACGCGGTGCTGCGCGAAGTAGATCTCGCGCCATTTGGTGCCACCGGGACGCTCTCACTGATCACTCTCGATAACGGGATGGATCACAATCGACCCAATACCTTTGGTCCCGCATCGTTGCTGGAACTCGATGCAGCGATTGAGAAAGCGTTAGCAAGCACTTCTGTTGCAATTGCCATCACGGGCAAGCCCTTTATCTTCGCCGCCGGAGCTGACCTCTCAGCGCTCTCCTTTATCGATGATCGTTCGCAAGCGATTGCGATTGGAGAACTCGGACACCTGGTCTTCAAGAAACTTCACTCCAGCCCAAAGCCAACATTTGCCTTTATCAATGGCTTGGCACTCGGCGGCGGATTAGAAGTCGGACTGCATTCTCAGTATCGAACCCTCGCCTCCACCGCGTTCGTAGCCCTACCCGAGGTCTTTCTCGGACTCGTGCCCGGTTGGGGTGGCGCAACAATTCTGCCGAAACTGATCGGACCAGAGCGCGCGGTTCAGGTAATCATTGGCAACGCGTTAAACAACAACACCATGATGCGCGCTAAAGATGCGCTTGGCCTCGGGGTCGTGGACGCGGTCTTTGAACCCGCTGACTTTTTAGAAAAGTCGATTGCCTTCGCAGCCGATGTTGTCAGCGGCAGAAAAATCGTATCGCGCACGGACTACTCCGCGGACTCGGCCGCATGGGATATGGCAATCGCCACGGGTCGCGCACTCGTCGCCAAGAAATATGGCGGCGCGGATATTGCTGCGCCTCGGATGGCGCTCGAACTCATCGCCGCCGCTCGAACCAATTCATTCGACGCGGGCTTTGCGGCCGAAGAAAATGCCCTAGCGGATTTGAATATGAGCGATCCATTGCGGGCTTCCATCTACGCCTTCAATCTGATTCAGAAGAAGCGTAAAAAGGTCGAAGGCGCCCCTAAAGCGGCGCTGGCGCGAAAGGTGACGAAGGTTGGTGTCGTTGGCGCCGGCCTGATGGCTTCCCAACTCGCCTTGATTCTCCTGCGCAATCTCAAGACTCCGGTCATCATTACCGATCTTGATCAAGAGCGGGTGGAAAAGGGCCTGGCATACATCCGTGGCGAATTGCAGAAGCTGGTCGAAAAGCGACGCATGAGCCCAGAGAGCGCGGCTTGGCTTTCATCGATTGTTTCGGGCACCACCAACAAGTCTGACTTTGCCGGTTGTGACTTTGTCATCGAGGCGGTCTTTGAAGACCTTCAGGTCAAAATCGACTTGTTCAACGAGCTCGAGAAAGTCGTCTCGCCTGAATGCGTGCTGGCCACTAATACTTCCTCGCTCTCCGTCACCAAAATGTCAGAAAGCCTTGCTCATCCAGAGCGGGTGATTGGATTTCATTTCTTCAACCCCGTCGCGGTCATGCCGTTACTGGAGATTGCCCGAACCGAATCAACCGACGACGCCACTACCGCAACAGCTGTTGCTGTCGGCAAAGAGTTGAAGAAGACGATGGTTATCGTCAAGGACTCTCCCGCGTTCGTCGTTAATAGATTGCTCACACGGTTCATGGGAGAAATCACCGATGCAATTGATGAAGGCACGCCGCCTGAGGTTGCTGACGCCGCGATGATTCCGCTCGGCCTGCCAATGACCTCATTGGAACTTCTTGGTTTGGTTGGTCCAGCTGTCGCTTTGCATGTTGCAGAGACTCTGCATGCCAACCTGGGCGATCGTTACCGCATCTCCCCCACGATGCAAGCCTTTGTAAAAGAAGGGGTGAAAACTTTCTACATCAAGAACGAAGACGGATCGCGGTCAGTTAATCCGGCTGCGGCCGCGCTGGTTCACGCCGGAAATAAGCCGAGCACTGTAGAACAAGTTCGCGAGCGCGCTCTTAAGGCGCTTGCGAGCGAGGCCCGGATGATGTTGGACGAAGGCGTTGTCTCCTCGCCAGCCGAAATTGATTTATGCATGTTGTTGGGATGCGGATGGCCGCTGCATCTCGGCGGCATCTTGCCGTATCTCGATCGAGAAGGCGTTAGCGAGAGTGTGACTGGCCAGAGGTTCCATCCTGCTGGCGTTGCGTCACTTCCTGCACGGGCGTAAACCCCGAATCTTTAAACGCGCTGCTCCATGCCACGAGCTCGCGCGTGATGTTCTGGGTTGTGATACCCAAGTCTTGGAGAATTTCAGCGCGCTTTGAATGTTCGATAAATTCAAGCGGAACACCAATCGAATGAATCGGAACTTGCACTCCCGCGTCGCGGAAGAGCTCGCTGATAGTGCTCGCGATTCCGCCGTGACGAATTCCATCCTCTACTACAACAACGCTCTTGTAACGCTCTGCCATTGTGACGAGCGAGGCTGGTAGCGGCTTCACCCAACGAGGATCGATCACGGTTACTCCGACGCCTTCGCGATAAGCCTGGGACGCCGCCTCGACCGCGACCGTCGCCATTGATCCAATGCTGACCAGAAGAACATCGGCGCTCTCGCCGCGATACAAGACGTCGATGCCATCGCGTCGTTCGAACGCTGGAATATCAGCATTAACCGCTCCCTTTGGGAAGCGCACCATCGATGGCGCATCGTTAATTGCCAGTGCTTCGTTGAGGGTCTCGCGCAATCTCGACGCATCACGCGGTGCAGCCACGTGCATCGTCGGAACTATTCCCGTGAGCGCTAAGTCCCAAATGCCGTGATGCGACGGACCATCGTCGCCGGTTACACCAGCACGATCTAATACGAAGGTCACACCAGCCTTGTGTAAAGCGACATCCAACAACAGTTGGTCGAAGGCGCGGTTCAAGAAGGTGGAATAGACCGCGACCACCGGGTGCAACCCAGCAAAGGCCATGCCAGCCGCGCTGGTCACCGCATGTTGCTCAGCGATGCCGACGTCAAAGGTGCGATCCGGGAATTTCTGTTGGAATTGATCAAGTCCGGTCGGCCCGAGCATCGCAGCCGTAATCGCGACAACATCCGCGCGCGACGTTCCGATCTTGACTAGCTCTTCGGCAAAAATGCTGGTCCACGTGGCGGCCGACTTAGAAAGTGGAACACCGGTCTCGGGATCGACAATGCCCACCGCGTGGAATTTTTCGGCCTCGTCATTAACCGCAGGCGCGTGTCCGCGTCCCTTCTCGGTTATGGCATGAACGATGACTGGCTCGCCGAAATTCTTTGCGTGTTGGAGCGCGGTTTCTAGCGCTTCAATGTTGTGACCATCGACTGGTCCAACATATTTCAAACCAAGGTCCTCGAACATGCCCTGCGGCGCGACGATATCTTTAATTCCCTTTTTAACTCCGTGCAGGGTTTCGTAAATTGGAGCGCCAACAACCGGAGTCTTTTCGAGCACGCCTTTACCCCAGTCGAGGAAGCGCTCGTAGCCACTCGTCGTGCGAAGGGTCGAAAGATATGTAGCTAGGCCACCAATGGTGGGCGAATAGGATCTCTCGTTGTCGTTGACCACGATGACCAAACGAAGATTGTTGGCCGAAGCAATGTTATTGAGCGCTTCCCATGACATTCCGCCGGTAAGTGCACCATCGCCGACAAGAGCAACCACGGTCCGATCCTTGATGCCCTGTACCTTGAAGGCGCGCGCGATGCCGTCGGCCCACGAAAGCGCGGTCGATGCGTGCGAATTCTCAATTACATCGTGTTCGCTCTCGCCCCGATTGGGATAGCCGGCTAAACCACCACGTTGGCGAAGCGCGTCGAAACCTTCAGCGCGGCCGGTGAGAATCTTGTGCACATAGCTTTGATGGCCGGTATCAAAAACGAGAACATCCTTCGGAGACTCAAAAACTCTGTGCAGAGCGATCGTCAGCTCGACGACACCAAGATTTGGTCCCAGGTGCCCGCCAGTTTTGGATACCTTCTCAATGAGGAAGGAGCGAATCTCGGCCGCCAAAGTGTCGAGCTCGGAATAGCTATACCCGAGCAGGTCACGAGGCCCGCCAATCGATTCCAACATAGGCAGATTCTAGTTGAGCAGGTCTAAAGCAGCGAGCGTAGGACGTACTGCATGATGCCGCCGTGGCGATAATAATCGGCCTCACCTGGCGTATCGATGCGTACGAGCGCGCGGAAGGTCTTCTCCCCCGCCTTCACCGTGACGTGCTTTGGCGTCGCACCTTTATTGAGCTCTTCAATGCCGGTTATCTCAAATACTTCGTCGCCCTTTAGGCCGAGTGAGGCAGCGCTTGAACCCGCTTCGAATTGCAAAGGAAGAACGCCCATGCCAATCAGGTTCGAGCGATGAATGCGTTCGAAAGATTCGGCGATAACAGCACGAACGCCGAGTAGCGCCGTTCCCTTTGCGGCCCAGTCGCGTGATGAACCCGAACCGTATTCTTTGCCCGCCAAAATCACGAGTGGAACACCTGCGGCTTGGTAGGCCATCGATGCGTCATAAATAGTCTCTTGCGCTCCACCATTGAGGAAGTTGCGGGTAAATCCGCCTTCGACGCCATCGAGCAGAAGATTTTTCAGACGAATGTTGGCAAAGGTGCCACGAATCATTACTTCGTGGTTACCGCGGCGCGATCCGTATGAATTGAAATCTGATCGAGCAATTCCGTGTTCTGCCAAGTACTTACCGGCAGGAGAATCCGCCTTGATATTTCCGGCCGGTGAAATATGGTCAGTGGTGACCGAATCGCCAAGGATGGCCATGACTCGAGCGCCGTGAATATCTGTCACGGGCTGTGGGTTACGTGGCATACCTTCAAAGTACGGCGGCTTGCGAACGTATGTGGAGTTGGAATCCCACTCGAATGTTTTTCCGGTCGGAGTATCAAGCGACTTCCAACGGTGATCACCTTCGAAGACGGAGGCGTAATCCTTGGTAAACATCTCGGAAGAAATCGCCGAATCAACAACGCTCTGAATTTCTTGTGCGGATGGCCAGATGTCCTTCAGGTACACCGGCTTTCCATCCGAACTGGTGCCGAGCGCATCATTCTCAAAATCGTGATCCATAGTGCCGGCCAACGCGTACGCAACAACCAGCGGTGGCGAAGCGAGGTAATTCATTTTTACATCAGGGCTAATGCGACCCTCGAAGTTGCGATTACCCGACAGCACCGCCGAGACTGCTAAATCGTTCTCGTTAATTGCCTTGCTAATTTCTACTGGCAAAGGACCAGAGTTGCCGATACATGTGACGCAGCCATAACCGACTAGGTTAAAGCCGAGTTGCTCCATATAAGTCGTCAAGCCAGCTCGATTGTAATAATCGGTGACAACCTTTGATCCCGGCGCCAAGGTTGTCTTCACCCAGGGCTTACTGCGCAAGCCGAGTTCAACCGCCTTCTTGGCAAGAAGCGCGGCTCCGATCATGACGCTTGGGTTGGAAGTATTGGTGCACGATGTGATGGATGCGATCACAACGTCACCGTTCTTAACCGTAGTTGCGTTGCCATTTACGGCTGCAGGGATTGCGGTTGAAGCGGTCTTCTCCGAGAAGTACGACGGTGAAATCTTTTCGTAGGCCGACTTGGCGCTGGAAAGCGAGATCCGATCTTGTGGCCGCTTTGGACCAGCAATTGATGGAACAACGGTGCTCAGATCTAGCTCGAGTGATTCTGAGAAGCGAGGTGTATGCGATGGGTCGTGCCACATGCCATTCACCTTGGCGTACTTCTCTACAAGTTCCAGCTCTGATGCAGTGCGGCCAGTGAGTTCGAGGTAGCGAAGCGTCTCTTCATCGATAGGGAAGATGGCGCAGGTCGATCCGTATTCGGGCGACATGTTTCCGATGGTGGCGCGGTTGGCCATCGGAAGCGCAGAAACTCCTGGGCCATAGAACTCGACGAACTTTCCAACGACCCCGTGCTTACGGAGCATCTCGGTAATCGTGAGAACGAGGTCGGTCGCGGTTGTGCCAACCGGCATCTGACCGTTGAGCTTAAATCCAACAACGCGAGGAATGAGCATCGATACTGGTTGACCCAGTAGCGCAGCTTCGGCTTCGATGCCGCCGACTCCCCAACCTAAAACGCCGAGACCGTTCACCATGGTTGTGTGGGAATCTGTTCCGACGACGGTATCTGGATAGGCACGAAGAACTCCGCCCACGGTGCGAGTCATGACGACGCGGGCTAAGTACTCAATATTTACCTGGTGGACGATGCCGGTGCCGGGCGGAACAACCTTGAACTCATCGAATGCTGTTTGGCCCCAGCGTAGGAAGCGATAGCGCTCACGATTTCGCTCGTACTCGATATCTGTGTTCTGCTCAAATGAATCCTTCGTTCCGAAGACATCGGCAATGACCGAGTGATCGATGACGAGTTCGGCTGGGGCCAGCGGGTTGACCTTTGATGGGTCACCGCCCAAATCCGCAATCGCCTCGCGCATTGTTGCCAAGTCGACGATGCATGGAACGCCAGTAAAATCCTGCATGATCACGCGAGCAGGTGTGAATTGAATTTCGGTATCTGGCTCCGCGCTTGGATCCCACGAGGCCAACGCCTTAATTTGTTCAGCGGTGATATTCGCGCCGTCTTCAGTGCGCAGTAGATTTTCCAGGAGCACCTTGAGGCTGAATGGCAACGACGCCGCACCATCAAGCTTGGTGATATCAAAGATTTCGTAGGTCTTGCCCGCGGCCTCGATGGTTGACTTGGCGTTAAACGAGTTCTTGCTCATGCCCCAATCTTAGCCACGCACAAAGCGGGCAACGCATTCCACGTGCTGGGTCATGGGGAAGAGATCGAAGCCCACAAGGTGATCCAAGTGGTAACCCGCATCTTCCAAGAGACGTGCGTCACGCGCCAACGAAGCCGGGTCGCACGAGACATAGACAATCACCCGCGGCTTTTTTGCGACCATGGCCTTCACAACCATGGCGCCAGCACCGGTCCGTGGTGGGTCGAGCAAAATTGCGTCGATCCGAGAGATTAACGGTAGCTTCTGTTCGACTCGTCCGGGATGAATTACCAACTGCTTTTCGGCGGCAAACATTTTGCTCGCGTCCAATGTTGCGCGATGGCTCGACTCAACCAAGTGCACCTTTCCACCAACGCCAACTTGATCAAGCATTGGCGCAGTGAACAGCCCAACTCCCCCGTACAGATCCGCGACATGGTCACCATTGCGCAGAGCCAACAAATCTATCGCGCGCTTTAGTAATGTGGTCGGCGCGTTCTTATGTGCCTGCCAAAACGAAGTGGGAGAAATCTCGTATTCGTAGGAATCTACCTTTTCATGAAGTTGGGTAGCACCCGAAATCGATCGGCCACCGCGCGAAACATTCATCTCGCCCGTGCCCGAGACCGCGACTTCCAAGCGGTCGTCGCCCTTCCACGAGCGCTGAAAAAAATCCGGCTTATCCATCGCCTCGACCGCGATCAAGCACTTATCGATTTCGATGACCTCATTGCTGCGCGACGAGTAGAGACCCGGTTTGCCGGAAGGAGAAATGGCGAAATCCATTCTGGTCCGCCAATGCAATCCATCTGCCGGGTCTACCCCAATCACATCGAGATCGAGTTCAATCTTGGAAAGACGCGAGAATTGCTCGCGCACGACCGCGCGCTTAAGTTCGCGCTGATAATCAATATTCACGTGCTGGAAATCGCAGCCGCCGCACAATCCCGGTCCAGAGAAGCGACATGGTGGTTCGACACGTTGCGGCGACGGTTCAAGAATTTCAATCGCATCCCCGCGGGCTAATTTCGATGACACAGAGGTAACGTCAACCACTACTTTTTCATCGGGCAGCGCGTGTCGTACGAAGATGACTTGTCCCCCATGTCGGGCAACAAAGTGGCCGCCGTGAGCAACCGGGCCAACGACAAGAGTGAGTCGATCGCCTACCTTCAGAGTGGCGGCGTCGACGTTTTCCATGAGGCTAACCTAATGGGTGTAAGTTGTGCCCGTGCACATCGTGATTATGGGATGCGGTCGAGTCGGTTCTGGGCTAGCCAAAGAGTTAGAGGCGGCGGGCCACAGCATCTCCATCATTGATCAGAGTCGTGAAGCCTTCCGCAGGTTAGGCGCCGACTTCAAAGGACATACCGTTGCAGGCGTTGGTTTCGACCGTGAGATTTTGCTCGAGGCCGGAATCGAAAAGGCCGACGCCTTCGCCGCGGTCTCCAATGGTGACAATTCAAATATTTTGGCGGCTCGCGTAGCTCGCGAAACATATGGTGTGCAAAATGTTGTTGCTCGAATCTACGATCCAGCCCGCGCTGAAATTTATCAGCGGCTAGGAATTCCAACTGTGGCCACCGTTCTTTGGACCACGGATCAAATTATTCGCCGCCTGACTCCGGTTGGCGCGCGATCGGAATGGCAAGACGCCAGCGGTGTTGTACAACTAACCGAGGTTCATCTCTCATCGGATTGGTACGGCCAGCCCGTGCATCTGATTGAGGCAAATACACCAGCGCGGGTAGCATTTTTAACCCGTCTTGGCGAAGGCATGATTCCGAGTGAAAATACCGTTCTGCAAGAGGGCGACTTGGTTCATGTGATGGTGAAGAACTCAGAGCTCGCTGTCGTGGAAGCCGCGCTCGCTAAATCTCCGGAAGAGGCATAACCGTGAAGGTCGCAATCATCGGAGCCGGTAACGTCGGTCGAGCCATCGCCCGAGAATTGATCGGAAACGGTCATCACATTTTGCTTATCGACCGCGACCCCAAGGCGCTCAAGATGGATAGCGTTCCCACGGCTGAATGGCTGCTTGCTGATGGTTGTGAAATTACTTCGCTCGATAACGCGAAACTCGATCAATGTCAGGTCCTGATCGCTGCAACCGGCGATGACAAGGTCAACCTCGTAGCGTCATTGCTCGCGAAGACCGAATACGGTGTCCCCCGCGTCGTGGCTCGCGTCAATCATCCGAAGAATGAATGGTTATTCGATAGCTCGTGGGGTGTGGATGTTGCGGTATCAACGCCTCGCATCATCGCCGCCATCGTTGAAGAGGCCGTGAGCGTCGGTGACGTGGTGCGACTCTTCTCGCTTCGCCGCGGCGAGGCGAGCTTGGTAGAAATCACGCTTCCCGATGGCGCAAGCGCATGCGGCAAGACAGTCGGCGAAGTTGAGCTACCCGAGAATGCCACTTTGGCAGCCATCGTTCGTGACGGTCGAGTTATTACTCCACACGCGCACGACATGTATTCGGCCGGCGATGAATTGCTCTTTGTCGCCACCGCAGAAGCGGAAGAGAATCTCAAAGCCTGCTTTATTCAGGCCTAAATTCCTCAACCGTTCTTAACCGTAGGCACCTTGCGAATTATCAACCAGCTCCACCAACCCACCAAGAAGAAGAGTGGATAACCCATAGCTAACCGGGCGGTGCCCAACCAGTTCAGTTGATTTGCTCGGTAGAGCGGATATTGAATCGCAAGACGCGAAACAAATAGACCCACCCATAACCAACTGGCTTTCAGGTAAACGCCCTTACGTTCCGGCGATTTACGCCAAGCAAAATTTTCGCCCAGGATTGGCCCGAGCATTACGCCAAGCAATGGCCAACCCGCAATATTGGCGACCGCGTAAGCAATTCCGTACGCAAAATTTGTAATGAGGCCAGGCAAGTAGAAGTCGCGCGCGTGCCCTGTGCTTCGAGAAAACCAAGCGCAGACCGCTACTCCGATAATCCCAGATAGCGCGTGCTGCAAGGTTTCGCGACGAACAAGTCGCAAAAGTGTCAACAGCCCGGATAGTACGAGCGCATACGTGGTTGACTTGTTGAGGCTATGCGAGAAATTAAATGTCAGAAGGAATACCAACGTGGGAAGACCGGAGTCAATCAGGCCCTTTTTCCCGCCCAGCGCGGAGACCACCTTCTTTTGATCGTCCTCGTGCCCGTCGTCAGCATTCGTCGACATCATGCACTTCCCCGTCCGGTCGATCCAAATCCACCCGAGCCACGCTCGCTGCCGGGCAACTGTGTTACTTCAACAAAGTCTGCGTGCTCCACTTTTTGGATGACCAATTGTGCAATTCGGTCACCTTTCGAGAACGAGATCGCTTCGCGCGGATCGTGGTTGATTAAAATGATTTGCAGCTCGCCCCGATATGCCGCGTCAACCGTGCCCGGCGTATTGACCATCGATACCCCATGCTTAATTGCCAAGCCGGAACGTGGATGCACAAAGGCCGCGTAACCGTTTGGAAGTGCGATGCTAAGGCCGGTTGGAATAAGCGCGCGCTCGCCCGGCTGTAATGTGAAATCAATTCGCGTGGCGATGTCGGCGCCAGCATCGCCGGGCTTACCGTACTTAGGAAGCGGCACGGAGGGATCAAGCCGTGTAATCAGAACTTGCACTGAACTCATGCTTATGGGTTAATCTCAAAGTCAGGGTCGACGAATGCCAAGAGTTCCGGATGCGCCGTTACGTGATCGATATAGGCCTTGGGCGCATTCTCTAAGAAGTGTTTCATTGGGACGATCACAAAGAGAGCACTTGCTTTCACGGCGAGCGGCCCATCCGGCGAACCGATTCGGCCCTCGGCAGAGCTGTAGACCTTTCGGCCTTGCTGACCCGTTATTTCTGCGGTTATGTGAAGCTCGGTACCAATCGGCACTGGGAGAAGAAAATCGGTTTCCAGTCGAGCTGTAACCGCTGGTGCTCGCAACAACCACATTAACTTTCCGAGCGCCTCGTCGAATGCGAGCGAGAGCAATCCGCCGTGCGCTAAACCGGGCGCGCCTTGATGGTTATCCGTAACCGTGAAGACCGCGGTCAGATTTTGTCCCTCACCAGCATGAGCAATCAAATGAAGCCCAGTCGGATGAAGCTCGCCACAACCAAAGCAATGTCCAAAGTGCGAAGGAATCTGAGTTCCTGGCGCCGGCGCCTTTGGATGGCGCGGTGGAACGACTGCGCCTTCCGGAGGAATTGTGCTGGGTACGCGACTCATATCCGAAGGGTATCGTTCGGAGCATGAACCGCCACAAGGATTTGGACTATGGCGTCGCTCTCTATCAAGAACTTATGGCTCCCCCCGTATGGGTCTGGCTGCTCTTCTTCTTTCTCTTCGGTTCCATGAGCCTCGCGGTATGGGCCGCGATCGGAGTAGTGCCAACCGTCATTGTGTCGATACTGGAATTTGCACTCATGATTCTTATGGCGCGCTCCTTTGTCCTGCGGATCACCGTCACGAAAGGATGGTTTCTCGTAGGTCGGGCCGCGATTGAACGTGCCTTTATCCATGAGTTCACGCCGCTTGATTCCGACGCGACGCGAGCGGCTCGCGGACCAAAGGCCGACCCAGCCGCCTTTCTCGCCATTCGGTTCTGGGTGCCTGGCTCAATCAAGGTAGCGATTCGCGACGCCCGAGACGCCACACCGTATTGGTTGATCAGTACAAAAAAAGGAACCGAGCTAGCGAAATTGCTCGCTAACCCGGTTCATTAAGGGTGATTTAGTTAGTTATTAATCGCAGTCTTTACAGACGGCCTTTGCGCCGGTACCTCGCGCTAGTTGAGTTATGTGATGCACCAAGAAACAGCGAGAACAGGTGAACTCGTCCTCTTGCTTCGGTACAACTCGTACGGTTAATTCTTCACCAGAAAGATCGGCGCCGGGAAGTTCGAGGTTTTCTGCGGCCTCTTCCTCATCGATATCGACCTGACCGGATTGAGCATCGGCTCGACGAGCTTTTAGCTCTTCGAGTGACTCTTCATGTAACTCTTCATCCGTTTTTCGCGGTGTGTCGTAATCGGTTGCCATGGGGCGGATACTGT
>DAIPLA010000077.1:0-4452 GCA_036769465.1 Candidatus Nanopelagicaceae bacterium | reverse complement strand
CGCGAGCTTGCGCATAAGCCTTCTGCAAATCTGAATATTTTTCGTCAAAGTGGAAAGTGCCAGCAAATGCGATTCGCGGATCCACGCCACTTTTTAGTCTCGGCAACTTCGTCAAAAGCATATTGACCTTGACCTGACTTCCATCCAGACTAGGTGGCGGAGTATCCCCCAGCATTCGTGCCAGATGTTGTGGTGCGCAATTAGCCAATACAAATCGAGATTCGTACCCATCGCCGCTTGACGTCATCGTGTTCCAGGCGTCGTCGTGACGAAGAGTTGTTACTTCGGCGTTGGTGACAATCGTGACGCCATTCTTTTTACACAGCGCCTCAAGCTCTGCAACCAACCCGCCCATTCCGCCGCGTGGCACTTTCCACTCGCCTGTCCCGTTACCAATCAAGTGATAGACGAAGCAGCGGTTGGTGGCGATGTCGTGTGCATCGGCAAAGGTGCCGATCAAGCCATCCGTAAAGACCACGCCACGGACGAGATCGTCTGTGAACCTCGACTCGAGGACTTCGCCCAGCGGACGCTCAATGATCTCGTCCCAGATGGCGTCGCTAACTTTCGACTTGAGTTCGCTTCTCGTCGGAAGTTTCTCCAGCATCGTTGGAGCGATTACATCGGCTAGCTTCTGAACATCCGCGTAGAACGATTGCCAAGCGGCGTATTCCTTCTCCGAACCCGTCAGCGAAGCAAAACTTGATTGATTCAAGGCGTCGTCTTCGCGCGAGACAGTCAGATCGCCAATCGCATCGGCGGTATACGACGATATCTGGCGACCCAGTGTCGTGAATGAGAGCCCGAGATCGCGCACAATGGCGTCGGGCAAGAGTGAGACAAGATAGGAATACCTTGACAGTCGAGCGTCATAATCCGGAAAGACTTTCTGGCTCGCGGTCGCCCCCCCGATTGTCTCGTTCTTCTCCAGAATCGTCACCGACAATCCGGCCCGAGAAAGATAGGCCGCGGCGACTAGGCCGTTGTGGCCGCCACCAATAATTACAACATCAGAGCTCTTCGTCACCGAACGGTATTGACCATTCGATTGACCGCTTCACGCAAAATTTCTTCGCTGGTGCCGAAATTCAATCGAACAAATTGCGAATGTGACGGAGCGAAGGTGGCGCCATCGTTAAAGGCCACGCGACCCTTATCGATAAAGGTCTGCTGCGGCTTCTCGCCCAGATTGAGCGCAGAGACATCGAGCCACGCCAGATAACTGCAATCTGGGATTCGGTATCCGACTTGTGGAAGGTGCTCGTCCAGAAGTGACTTCAGGAGCTTTCGATTTCGATCAAGTGTGACCAAAGCGGCATTGAGCCAGTCTTCACAGCCGAATGCAGCAGATGCCGCAAAGGCGCCAAAGAGCGATGCCCGGTAGTGAACCGCGACTGGCATGTTGGTCGCACGAGCCTTCTCTTTCTCAGAGCCCGTGACGATGATGGCGCACTTAAGACCAGCGATATTCCAAGACTTACTCGCCGCGGTAACGCAGATACCGACCTCGCGAGCGGTCTCGCTGACGCTCAGGAATGGCACAAAGCTGTTGCCGGCGTAAACCAATGGAGCGTGAATTTCATCCGAGAAGACCGCGACGCCGTACTTTTTGGCGAGGTCAGCGATTCGAGAAAGTTCGTCGCGAGTGAAAACGGTTCCGACCGGATTGTGTGGGTTGCACAAGAAATGTATTTTCACGCCCGCCTTGTATCCGGCCTCAATCGCGTCAAAATCCAGAACGTAATGCAGTCCTTTCTCGCCTTCACGCTTGAGCGGCGCATCGTGCAAGGTGCACTTCAGCTCGTTTATCCAATTGTAGAAATTGTGATAGACCGGTGAGTTCACCATGATTAAATCGCCGGGTTGAACGATGGTGCGCGCCATCTCCACCATTCCGACACCGACATCGGTGCAGGTAAAGACTTGCTCTGGGTCTACCTCCCAATTCCAACGTCGTTTCGCAAAGGCAACGAACGAGGTGGAGAGTTCTGGGATAGGCCCCAAATACCCGGTGTCCGACTTCTCCAACATGTTGATCAATAATTCGCGAATTGGTTCTGCGATTTCGAAATCCATTTCCGCAACTGGAAGCGGCAGAACATCGGCGGGGAAATCACGCCATTTGGTGCTAGTTCGGCTTCGGAGTTCTACGAGGGGCTGGCCGTCGACAATGACGGGATTGGAATTGAACATGAAGCGATTATGTCACTGCGGCCATACTATTTCTAGGATGGCGGTTAGGCCTGCTTAGGCGCCTTAATCAAGCTGATTGCCGCCGTGAGTGCCAGCACCACAACGATAAAAACCAGGCTGAGCGATAACGAAATTTGCGGCACTTTCCACCCTTGCGAATCAGAGGCTTCCAAAATTAATTTAACGCCGATAAATGCCAAGATGACTGAGAGTCCTTCGGTGAGGTAGACCAGTTTCTGCATCAATCCGCCGATAAGAAAATAGAGCTGTCGTAAACCCATTAACGCAAAAACATTTGCGGTGACGATTACATAGGGACTCTTGGTCAATCCGAAGATTGCCGGAATCGAGTCAAAAGCAAAAAGCACATTAGTAGTCGCGATTGCTACAAGAGCAACGACAAAAGTTGAGGCGCCCCGATTACGAATCAACCGCAATAATCGCCCCTCTTGCCATTCTTCATGTTCGCTCTCGCGGAATAGCTGGACCGCGGTATACATCAAGAAGGCACCAAAGAAGAAGAAAATCCAGGACCAGCGATTGACGATTGCGGATCCGCCGGCAATGAAAATACCGCGCAGAAGCAACGAGGAAACTATCCCGATAAAAAGCACCAACTCTTCTCGCTCCTTCTCGACCTTTAGCCGAGCAAGAATGAGAATAAAAACAAAGAGGTTATCGAACGAGAGCGAGTACTCGGTCATCCAGCCAGCAAAAAATTCGCTCCGGCGTTGTGGGATCGACCATTGACCGAGCGCCCAGCCAAATACGATCGCCATCACGACATAGAAGATGGTCCATCCAGTCGCCGCCTTCATCGATGTTGGCTTCTTGCGATTCTTCAGAGCCAGCAGAAAATCAAAGCCCAAAACCGCAATCAGCCCGAGAATCGTCCACATCCACGAGGTGGTTGTAATCCGGTCCATACCGTTACAGTACCGTTCTATGGCTCTGACGACTGAAAACGAAATGAAGAAGATTGTCCGTCAGCTGGCGAAAGACGATAAGAAATTCATTCCCATTATCGACGCCTCTCCGCTGTGCACGATTGGCCGCAAGCGAACCACGCGCAACCATTACGAAGTAATTGTTACCTCGATAATTTCGCAGCAGCTAGCCGTGAAGGCGGCCGACACTATTCGCGCCCGACTGATTGACCTTGCCGGCGGAAAGCTGACGCCCGATGCGCTTGTGAAGCTTTCGGCGAATGACCTCCGATCGGTTGGCGTCTCCGGCGCTAAGGCACGCGCGATCTCAGAACTCACCGACGCCACCTTGGCGGAGCGCATTCATTTTCATAAGTTCTCACGGATGCACAATCACGATATTGCGTCAGAGTTGACCCAGCTCTGGGGAATTGGACGCTGGACGGTGGAAATGTTTCTTATGTTCCACCTTGGACGCCTCGATGTCTGGCCAGTCGGCGACTTGGCGATGCGGCGTGGTTGGGAAAAAATTCATAAGTTGAAGGAAGAGATTGAGCCGAAAAAGTTGGATGTCATCGGCAAGAAGTTCGACGGCTACCAGAGCGTAGTTGCATGGTATTGCTGGCGAGCGACCGAGGGTGACTCTTCTAGCTGGTAGCTCAGTACGTGCTTTCTAAATAATCGCGTTACGCGAGTTGAGTATTGGGGAACGCAACGCCCGTGCTGGAATGGCAGTCATAGCCGTTTGGATTCTTCGCCAAATACTTCTGGTGATACTCCTCGGCTAACCAATAGGGCTTGCCATCGGCAGGCAGGATTTCCGTAACAATCTCGCCGATACCCTCTGCAGCGAGCGCGGTTTGGTAGAGCGCCTTGGACGCGAGCGCCTGCTCCATTTGCTCAGCCGAAGTTGTGAAAATCGCGCTTCGATATTGAGTTCCGATATCGCCACCTTGCTTATTGAGCGAGGTCGGATCATGCATCGTCCAAAACTCTTCGAGTAAACGCCGGTAGGAAATCTGTGAAGGATCGTAGGTAACCTCGACCATTTCGGCATGACCGGTTACGCCAGCGCAGACCTGCTCATACGATGGTGACGGACGAGTGCCGCCCATGTAGCCAACTGAAGTCTCGATGACGCCAGCGAGTTGCCAGAAGCGACGTTCCGCGCCCCAGAAACAACCGGTAGCAAAGTAGGCCTTTTCAGTATTTGCTGTGCTCATCATGCTCATATTCTTTCACTGATAGCCTTGGCGCACTATCCGAAAGCCACGATTGCACGCCCCCGTAGCTCAGGGGATAGAGCACCGCCCTCCGGAGGCGGGTGCGCAGG
>DAIPLA010000008.1:15593-22235 GCA_036769465.1 Candidatus Nanopelagicaceae bacterium | reverse complement strand
GCCGAGAAGTGGCTGAAGCGAAATCGCTTTCGAGTTCGTCGAGAAGAGTCCAGCATCTCGGCCGAAAAGGGATACTCGCGCGAAACCGGCAACTTACTCTTTCATCTTTCTTTGATTTTGATCTTGGTCGCTGTGGCAATCGGTGGCTTGCTGGGCAGTCGCGGTGAAGCAATCGTGAATGTGGGCGAACGGTTTGTTAATACCCCGACTTCATATGACAACCTCAGCTTCGGAAAGTTTCAGAAAGAGGGATCGCTCGTACCGTTCGCGCTTACGGTCACCGACTTCAACGCCACCTATAACATCACCACAAACGCGCCGACTGATTATTCGCTCACGGTTCAGGCCGAAAATCCGGTGGGCTCGACACCGGTGACTCGGATTATCAAAGTGAATTCACCACTTACTTATGGCAGCACCAAAATTTATTTGCAAGCAAATGGTTATTCGCCGGTGGTCACCGTTCGCAACGCAACTGGAAAAATTACCTTTCAGGGCCCGGTAGTTTTCTTGCCGCAAGACGCAAATCTAACGTCAACCGGCGCAATTAAGTTGCCGGATATGAATCCACAAATTGGATTCGTTGGCTCGTTCGTTCCGACCTATGATCGCAACGCGACGCGCGGTGCGTTTTCGGTATTCCCCAAGGTGCTTGATCCACGCCTCTTGCTCTCTGCCTGGCAAGGAAATCTCGGCCTCGATTCTGGCAATCCGCAATCGGTCTATCGACTTGATACTTCGCGCATGAAGGAAATCGGGCTCAAGCAGTTATCGATCGGCGAGAGTTACAACTTCGGTGAGGGCTCCATCACATTTGACGGCTGGAAGCCTTGGGTGAATCTGCAAATTGTTGAAGACCCAGGCAAGATGTACGCATTGCTAGGCGCAATTCTGGCGGTGCTCGGACTGTTGACTTCGCTCTTTACTCGTCAACGTCGCATCTGGGTCAAGGTGGATCCAACCGGAACCGGATTACAGATAGCTGGACTAGCGAAGAATGGAACACCAGGATTAAGCGAAGAAGTTGCGCGCTTGGTGCGAGCGATTGAAGATCGGAGCTAAGAATGTCATCGACATCGTATGCATACCTATCTAATTACTTGATTTATTCGGCGATGGCTGTTTACACGATTGCATTCTTCGCGCACGCCGTAGAAGTTTCGTTCTCGGTTCGAAACGTTGAGGCGCCAGAGCTGGTGGAAGCGACGGTAGGCGCACCTTTCCAGAATCGCGCTACCAAATTTGATTTCTCGCGGACCGAACGCAGCGGTCGTATTGGAACCGCGATGATGATCCTTGGCTTCGGCCTACTCTTCGCCGGAGTTCTCGCGCGTGGATTATCGGCTCATCGCGTTCCGTGGGGCAACATGTACGAATTTTCAATTACCGGAGCGCTCGCTTTTTCAGGTGCGTATCTCTATGCGCTGGCAAAATATAAATTGCGTTGGTTGGGATTACCCGTTTCTATTGCTGTCCTTTTGACGCTAGGAACCGCGATTACCGTTCTGTATCGTCCAAGCGCGCCATTGGTTCCTGCGCTTAAGTCCACCTGGCTTGCGATCCACGTCTCGGCTGCGATTATTTCCGGCGGCGTCTTCCTGCTTGCTAATTGCGTTGCTGCTACATATTTAATTCTGGATCGAATGGAATCTAAGGGAGCTCGTCCAGAATGGGCAAAGAGACTTCCGTCCCTTGAAACGCTGGATCAACTTGCGTATCGGTTGGTCGCATTTGTCTTTCCGTTGTGGACCTTCGCGGTTATCGCTGGTGCAATCTGGGCCGAGAACGCGTGGGGCAGATACTGGTCGTGGGATCCAAAAGAAACCTGGGCATTCATTACCTGGGTTGCATACGCCGCGTATCTCCACGCGCGCGTGACGATTGGATGGCGCGGACGTCGCGCTGCCTGGCTTTGCCTCTTCGCCGGCTCTACATTCTTGTTCAACTATGTCTGGGTAAATATTTGGGGAAGTGGCTTGCACACTTATTCGGGGCTCTAATCTATGAATAATCGAATCACTCTTCCTAAGACAGAATTGTCTGTTCATCCACTCTGCCTCGGCGGCAATGTATTTGGCTGGTCCGCCGATGAATCAGAATCATTCGCGGTGCTCGACGCATATGTCGAAGCGGGCGGTAACTTCATTGATACCGCCGATGTTTACTCGGAATGGAAGCCGGGCAACACTGGCGGCGAGAGCGAGCGCATCATCGGAAAGTGGATGAAGGCGCGCGGCAATCGTTCCCAGATGGTGATCGCAACCAAGGTGGCAAAGCTATCCACGCGCCCTGGATTGTCGGCCGCAAATATTCGAGCCGCTGCCGAGGATTCACTTTCTCGACTTCAAACCGATTACATCGACCTGTATTACGCGCACGAAGATGACACAAAGATTCCGCTGACGCAGACGCTTGAAGCTTTCAATGCGCTGGTCGTTGACAGCAAGGTTCGCTATATCGCGGCATCAAATTACTCAGCGGCACGGTTGCGCGAAGCGATCCACATCAGCCAGACCTATAACTGGGCCTCCTATGTCGCACTCCAGAACCATTACAACTTGTTAGAGCGCAAAGAATTTGAGAGCGATGTGGCTCCAGCTCTTTCTTCGATGGGAATTTCGGCCTTGCCATACTTTGGTCTGGCTCGTGGCTTCTTATCTGGAAAATATGCGGCGGGCGCGAAGATTGATTCGGTACGCGCCGATGGCGTTTCGGAATATCAAAACGAACGAGGCTACGCCGCGGTTGCACGCTTGGAAGAATTAGCAAAGGCTCATAACGCGCCGGTCTCGGCGATTGCACTCGCTTGGCTACGCGCTCAATCCGTTGTCTCCACGCCGATTGCTAGCGCTCGAACGGTCGACCAATTAAAAGAGATTGTCCGTGTTGTGAATTTAACGAGCGATGAAGTGGAAAGCCTCTCCGCGATTACGGCTTAGAGCTTTCGCAAAAAGTCGGGATCATCGTCCGGCGCCATAGGTCCTCGGCGTCGAGGTGTTCGTCCGCCAGCGTTGCCCTTCTTGGGGCGACCAGCAATAATCCAAGCCAACGAACCCAAGAGATCAAAGACGAGAATGATCAACAGCCACGCCCATTTAGGAAGATTGCGAACGTTTTCTTGGGGTGTGCTCGCGCAATCGAAGAACGCATAGAGAACTACCGCAATCGGCAAGACGTAGAGCAGGACTCGTAGCATGTACGTAGTTTAGCCAGTTAGCGAACTACGCGCAGAAGGCGATTGCGAGCACGAGCGCAAAGAACATCTGGAGCCGGCCGGTCTTTCCCAAGAGCGGGATGAGATCGCGACCCGCGGCGCCACCGATTACCGCACGAACAATGTCTGTTGAGAGCGGCAGAAGTGCGAGCGTGAGAAGAGTCCACGGCGTAATAAATGCGGCGAGCAATGATGCGAGATGCGCTAATCCCACCAAGGCGACGAACATGTAACGCGCCTTCTTGTCACCGAGTCGAACGGCAAGAGTGTGTTTGCCTACGAGCTCATCTTTTGGCCGGTCGCGCAGATTATTGATGGAGAGGATTGCACAGGACAGCGCGCCCATGGGTATTGAAACAAGTAACGCGCTTGCTGTTAATTTTTGAGATTGCGCAAAATAACTGCCCATCGTTGCGACCACGCCAAAAAAGATGAAAACAGAGAGTTCGCCGAAACCCATGTATCCGTATGGCTTTGCGGTGCCCGTGTATGTCCACGCTGCAACTATCGCAACCGCGCCAACAACGATCATCCACCAGCTGGTGCGGGCGGCAAGTACGGCGCCACACACAGCGGCTAATCCAAAGGTGAAGAGGGCGGCGTTCTTCACTGCACGCGCCGAGGCGACACCACTGGCCACCAAGCGAATCGGTCCGACCCGAACCTCGTCGGTACCGCGAACCCCATCCGAATAATCGTTGGCGTAATTGACCGCTATTTGAAGCAAGAGCGAGACCGCAAGCGCCAGCAGCGCATTAATCCAGTGGATGGCGCCCGAGTGCACTCGAATCAACGAGGTACCAACCAGAACCGGTGCAATCGCAGCGGGCAGGGTACGTGGGCGAGCGCCGAGCAACCATTTTTTTACAGGACCTATATCAACGGTGCTCACCGTCTCATTATTCTCCATTTAATTGGTATTGCCCAATCAAAGCCGCGCGGTCAGCTTTGCCTATTCCGCGCAATGGCAATTCATCGACCTGGAGAAAACCTTTGGGTTGGGCATGCGATCCGAATCGCTTACGTAAATGTTCGCGAATCAACTCTTTGTTCAGCGAGGTTTCAGAGGCAACACATAACTTCGTACCCCACTCCGCATCCGGTACTCCAAACGCCATAAAAGTTTGCGGCGCGAAGGCATTGTTGAGTTCGGTATCTATCGTAGATAAAGATATTTTCTCGCCGCCAGAAATAATCACATCATCGACGCGACCAAGAATGGTTAGGCGGCCATCGGAAAGGGTTCCGATGTCTTGAGTTTTGAACCAGCCATCGACCATTGAATCGTGCCACAGATCCGGACAGTTGAGATATCCCGAGGCCATCATTGGTCCACGTAAAAGTGTCAGCCCATCGTCAGAAATCCTCACATCTACGCCGGGCAACGGTTGATTGTTGTAAACACAGCCACCACACATCTCGGACATTCCATAAGTGGTAACAACATTGATTCCGAAATTCTTTGCCTCACTCAATAAGGCATCACTCGTCGCAGCACCTCCTACTAAAACCGCCCTTGCGGCCCGCAAATGCGCAAGCAAATGTGCGTCGCTTGTGAGTGCGCGATGAAGTTGAGTGGGGACGACAGAAGTAAAATCAACGTCGACATATTTATCGGCGGATCGAAGGTCGACGACATCGGTTCCTAGTGCAAGCGCCCGCACCAAAACGTTGACGCCCGCGATGTGATTGATAGGTAATAACAACGACCATTGATCGCCGGGTTGTGCCTCAAGGAAGGCGTGCGCACTGCCAGCCGAGGCGCGTAGCGCGGCCGCGGTGTAAGCAACTTCCTTAGCCGCACCAGTTGAACCGCTAGTAGGGATGACTACCGCAATATCGTCGGCGACCGCCGACCGAGAAATAGGAGCAAAAGCGAGCGCGGGGCCGGTTCCTGCGAGCGCGGCTGCGAGAGCGTCTGCGAGATGTGGCATTTCCCACTCAGGCGGTACCGTAATAATTTCTCGACTCAACATTTCGCTCATGACCCCCATAGGCTACATCTATGAGCAAGCCATTTAAACGCGAACCCGGCAGCCGCACGATCCCACAGTGGAGCACAGCAGAAGGCGGCGAGCACTTCACCGATGTTATTTATCAAGTCGCAGAAGGCATGGCGAAAATTACGATCAATCGCCCGCAAGTTCGCAATGCTTTTCGCCCAGAAACTCTCGCCGAACTTCAAACCGCATTTAACTTAGCGCGCGATAACGACCAAGTCGGTGTCATCATTTTTACCGGCGCAGGAAGCGAAGCGTTCTGCTCTGGTGGTGATATCAATGTTCGTGGCGACGATGGGTACATCGGCAGCGATTCGCTGGGCAAAAAAGGAATCGGTCGACTCAACGTTTTAGATTTACAGATTCAAATTCGTCGCCTGCCTAAGCCGGTTGTTGCGATGGTCGCTGGCTGGGCGGTCGGCGGCGGTCACGTTCTGCACGTGGTTTGCGATTTAACGATTGCAGCAGATAACGCAAAGTTTGGTCAGACCGGTCCGATGGTCGGTTCGTTTGATGGCGGATACGGTGCGGGATTGTTGGCCGCGCATATTGGTCAGAAGAAGGCGCGCGAGATTTGGTTCCTATGCCGCCAATACGACGCTCAAGAAGCGCTCGAGATGGGCTTGGTCAACACCGTGGTTCCGGTCGCGGAACTAGAAGCAGAAACGGTCTCGTGGTGTCGTGAGATGTTGCGACACTCACCGATGGCGCTTCGGTTGTTGAAGGCGGGATTGAACGCTGCGGATGACGGCTTGGCGGGCGTACAACAGCTCGCTGGTGATGCCACGTTGCTCTTCTACTTAACAGAAGAGGGTCAAGAGGGTCGTAATGCGTATAAAGAGAAGCGCGATCCGGATTTCAATAAATTCCCCAAGCGTCCTTAACTCGCAATCAGGATTTAACAAACATGACCGCGCAATCTTTGAACTTTCCTACGTCGATTGCGCGAGTTCTCCAGAACGCTTACGTGGTCTCGATTCCTACCAAGACTGACTTCCGAGGAATATCACGGCGCGAGGCGCTGCTCTTCGAAGGTCCTGCCGGGTGGAGTGAATTTTCGCCTTTCATTGAGTACGGGGCGGCGGAAGCATCGCGATGGTTGAAGGCCGCAATCGAAGGTGCGTACCAAGAATGGCCGGTGGCGTTTCGCAATCGGGTCGCGATTAATGCGACGCTGCCGCGTATCGAACCGAAAGAAGTCGCGGCATTTCTCAATAATTTCACTGGATGTACCACCATCAAAATGAAGATCAACGACTTTGAAAGCGATGCCGACCGGGTAGAAGCTGTTTTAGACGCTGTGCCAAATGCAAAAATTCGGCTAGATGTTAACGGCGGATGGACGCTGGCCGATGCGCGAAAGCACCTTTTCAATTATCACCATCGGTTCGGAGCAGTCTTTGATTACATCGAACAACCATGCGCCGA
>DAIPLA010000008.1:0-15493 GCA_036769465.1 Candidatus Nanopelagicaceae bacterium | reverse complement strand
CTTGAGTTAAAGCGAGTGGCGCCAGACCCAGAGCTACTGTCGCGATACGCCGCAACCGACGAACGTCGCGTGTGGTGGGAGAATAGAGTCGTAGATATCTGGAGTGACGTATTCGAGCACGAGTTAAATGAAAGCGGGTGGTTGAAATAATGGACTCCACTCAACTAGCCCGTGGAATCGTCAGAGAGTTACTTGAACTCGGAATTAGCGATGTCGTTCTCTCGCCCGGATCTCGAAACGCGCCCCTCTCCGTCGCGCTCTACGAGGTAGCGAAAAAAGGTTTTATCGATCTACACGTCCGAATTGATGAACGCGGAGCTGCATTTTTTGCGCTTGGTCTAGCAAAGGCGAGCAACAATTACGTTGCGGTGGTCTGCACAAGCGGAACCGCGGCCGCGAATTATCATCCAGCGGTACTCGAAGCTCATCACGCCCACAACAAGTTGTTGGTTATTACCGCGGATCGTCCCGCCCGCTTGCGGGGGACGGGTGCGAATCAAACGACCAATCAAGTAAATATTTATGGTGACGTGAAGAGTCATGACGTTGCTGCGCCGATTGCAATCGCGCCGCTACTTGCCGGTGGTCCGGTCCATCTCAACGTGCAATTCGATGAACCGTTATTGCCGACCGACACCAATGATTGGCTGGACGGTTTAGAGATTGAAATGGCGGCGGATCTGCCCGAATTACAGGGCGAGCTACAAGTCGGTGAAGGCACCGTTGTCATTATCGGTCACGACCGCGGCACGTTCGAGGCCGATTTAATCATTGATGCGCTCTTGGCCGCCGACCTGCCAGTAATCGCCGAAGACCCACTTTCATTTCCGGGTGCGATTCCCCACGCGGCGCTCTTTCTCGCTGATGAAAAGGTCCGGGAAAAACTGCGGCCCACGACCGCCGTTGTTATTGGACGAACCACTTTGTCGAGAAGCATCAATGCGTTGATTGCGAGTGCTGAGAAGACAATCGTCGTCGATCCACGAATGCAAACCGTCGATATTCATCGCTCCGCCGATACAAAGCTTTTCCATATGCCCGCGATAGTTGGCCAATCATCGGCGACGGATTGGTGGAACGCGGCGGAAGCCACCGCCGAAATTATTCGAAGCGACGCGACTTGGTCAGAACAGAGCGCGCTGCGAACCATCGCCGAAGCGGTGCCGGATGGTTCCTCGCTGTTTATTGGATCCTCTCGGCCAATCCGCGACATCGAAGCCTTTGCGGATGTTCGCGATGGCGTGACCACCTTTGCCAACCGAGGTCTGGCCGGAATCGATGGCAATATCTCGACCGCGTTAGGAATCGCCTTTGAATTTGAAAACAATTTTGCGGTACTCGGCGATTTAACTTTTCTACATGACCTCTCTGCGCTGGGAAATATTCCGGATGTAAACCTGACGCTCTTTATTATTGATAACAATGGCGGCGGAATTTTTTCTACCTTGCCGCAAGCTGGAGTGGCAGGATTTGAAACAATCTTCGGGACGCCACAAAACGCGGACTTGGTGAAGATTATTAGCGGGTTTGGTTTAGATGTAGAGAAAGTGAAAGGCGTATCCGACTTGGAGCGCATCATCAACCACCCACAAAATGGCGTTCGCTTTGTAGTAGTTGAAGTCCCGCCTCGCGAAACGATGGCGAGCGAGTTAAAGTCGCTGTATCAGAGCGTCTCTAAAGCGGTTCGCATCGGACTTAATTTAGCCTGACTCTCGGCCAGCTCGTCCTCGGGCACCGATCCAGCGACGATGCCGCATCCGGCAAACAACCGCACTGACCTGGCGTCTTCGGAGAGCAATCCACAACGAAGCGCAATTCCCATTTCACCGTCGCCGCGCGCATCGACCCACCCCACTGGTCCTGCGTAACGATTACGGTTCATTCCTTCTAGTTCTGCGATTAACCCGCGCGCTACTTCAGTAGGCGTACCGCACACAGCGGCAGATGGATGCAGCGATGAAATAACGGTAAAGATATCGACCGGCACTGCTGATTCATTGACCACACCAGTCACATCGGTGGCAAGGTGCATGACGTTGGCCAAGTGCAGAACAAACGGTGCTTCGGGCACATTTGTCGAGGAACAATAAGGAGCAAGCGCGTCCGCGACCGAACGCACCGCGTATTCGTGTTCCTCTAAATCTTTGGATGATTTTGCAAGCGATCCTGCCAACGCTAAATCTTTTGCTTCGTCGCCGGTCATGCGAATTGTTCCGGCTAGTACACGCGAGGTCACCAACGATTTACTTAAACGCGCAAGTAATTCGGGAGTTGCACCAACTAATCCAGCTACGGTAAAGACCCAGGTGCTTGGATACTTTGACTCAAGATTATGAATAATTGCCCGAATATCCATCGGCGAATCCGAATCAGCATTCACGTCACGCGCAAGTACGACCTTATCGAGCGCGCCGGTTTTAATTCGCTTAACCGCATCAGCTACTCGAGATTTCCATACTGAATCCTGCAACGAACCTTCTCGCCAAGTGATGCGTGGATGCGAAGTCGGTGCGGAGACCGCGGATAATTCTGGATGAGCATCGGATCCAAACCAGGTGATCCATGATTCGCCATTTTTGCGACCGACGACGATTTCAGGAACGATTAATTCAGTGGGTTGATCGTCGTTGAACGCGAAAGAAGCGAAGAGAACTGGTCCGGTACCCGAGCCGCGGACGTTATTTCGAATGTCATAGCTCGCGAGTTGGGACTTCCACCAAGCGCGCGCGTCATTGAATCGATTTTTTCCGGTGACCGTCGTCCGTGCGCGAACGCCAAAGCCAATGAGCCCATCGCCACCGCGAATCCAGGATCCGCTTACTTCCCGACCAACGTCGATATGACTGAGCTCTGGGTGTTCGCCCAAGAGTTCAGTGGTTACAGGAGTTGTCGGCACGAGCGCGCGATTATTGAGTAGCGGTTATTTAGCTGCGCGATGAATGAAGCGCCACACGGTAGGAAGCGATGTGCTGGCGATTGCAATCTTCAAAAATTCGCCAAGAAGAAATGGTGTCAATCCATTGTGAATTGTCCACGCCCAACTCTGCGCAGCGGCATGATGCAACCAAATCAGTCCGAGCGAGAAAGTGGCAATTGAACCGAGCAGCATGGTTGGAATCGCGGTCGAAATCTTCTGATCCCACTTGCGACCAGCAAGCGCACCGGTGATGGCAGTGGTGAGAAGCATTCCAACGAGATAGCCACCAGTTGCACCGGTGATGTGTGTAAATCCATGAGTATGCGATGCAAAGACCGGTGCGCCGAGCGCGCCTACGACGAGATAAAAACCAAAGGTCGCGATACCCATGGTCGCGCCAAAACTGGTGCCAATCAGCAACGCAGCAAGCGTCTGGCCCGTGACCGGAACTGGTGAGCCTGGTACTGCAATCGCAATCTGTGCCATCAACGCAATAAATATGGTGCCGCCAAAAATCATGCCCAACTTCGATACCGGTGTGACCCGCGGCATAAGCGCAGCGCGCAGTGTGGCTGCATTCGCTGATGGGTAAGTATGTGACATCTGAATCTCCGGCTCCGTACGTTCTCGCACACGATTAATCGGTTCAAAATCTAACTTGTGGGAAAAGGGTACTACCGCGAGAATGTACGCGTGAGTAGAGCGAACCTCAATAAGGAGCCGAGGGACGTATCGGCGATGTTTGATGGCGTCGCGAAGCGTTATGACGTGCTCAATGATCTGCTCAGCCTCGGTCGGACCAAAGCGTGGCGGAAAAAGACCACGGCGATAATTGCGCCGCGACCGGGCATGAAAATTTTGGATATCGCGGCCGGCACCGGCTCCTCTAGTCGCCCGCTCGCTGACGCTGGTGCATCAGTAATTCCGATGGACTTTTCGGCGGGCATGTTGGATGCGGGTCGGTTGCGCCATCCCGACCTTCCCTTCACCCAAGGCGATGCGCTCAACCTGCCATTTGGCGAAAATGAATTTGATGTGACGACCGTCTCATTTGGTCTGCGTAATACCGCTGACACTAAAAAGGCGTTGCAAGAGGCGCTTCGTGTCACCAAGCCGGGTGGCCGAATTGTGATCGCAGAGTTTTCGCAGCCGACCAATCGCGTATTTCGCACCATATATATGCGCTATCTCATGCGCGCGTTGCCGCCTATCGCGCGTGCGGTCTCGTCCAATCCCGATGCGTACGTGTATTTGGCCGAATCGATTATTGCCTGGCCCAATCAACGCGAGCTCGCCGCAATTTTGTCCACCGCTGGTTGGTCGGATCCGACGTGGAAAAACCTCACCGGCGGGATAGTTGCTGTTCACTCTGCGGTAAAGAAATAGTTATCTAAAAGGGTTCACTCCGCCCAAGCCCTCAGCGTATAGTTCTTAGTCGTGAACCCATACGTTCCGATTTTGGCAATTGGCGCCATCGGTTTTGGCTTCGCCGCTTTTTCGGTAGTCGCGGCAGCAGTATCTGGTCCCAAGCGATACAACCGGGCAAAGTCCGATGCGTACGAATGCGGTATCGAACCCTCACCACAAGCCGCGGGCGGTGGACGTTTTCCGGTCAAATATTTTCTTACCGCGATGCTCTTCATTGTTTTCGATATCGAGATCGTCTTTCTCTATCCATGGGCGGTCTCCTTCGATCAACTCGGATTATTCGGTCTCGTCGAAATGCTGATTTTCATGGCAACCGTTTTCGTCGCATACGCATATGTGTGGCGCCGCGGCGGATTGGAATGGGATTAATTACATGGGTCTAGAAGAGAAGTTACCGAGCGGCTTTGCGCTAACAACCGTAGAAAACCTTGCGGGATATATGCGCAAAAATTCATTGTGGCCCGCCACCTTCGGCCTTGCGTGTTGTGCGATTGAGATGATGGCAGCCGGTGCTGGCCGTTATGACCTGGCTCGATTTGGTATGGAAGTCTTCCGCGCCTCGCCTCGCCAAGCAGATTTAATGATTGTTGCTGGCCGAGTCTCTAACAAAATGGCGCCGGTTCTTCGCCAGATCTACGATCAAATGGCTGAACCAAAGTGGGTTATTGCAATGGGTGCCTGCGCCTCATCCGGCGGCATGTTCAACAACTACGCGATTGTTCAAGGCGTTGATCACGTCGTGCCGGTCGATATTTATTTGCCGGGATGTCCACCTCGGCCAGAACAATTAATGGACGCGATTCTCAAGCTTCACGAGCACATCTCCAATGAGAAGCTCGGCGTTAATCGCGAGCAAGTAATTCGCGAGGTGGAGGCGGCGGCGCTCGCGGCAAAGCCAACCCACCAGATTCACGGGTTGCTCGCATGACCGGAGCGTTCGGCGTCACCGGAACCGGTGATACATCTGGTTTCGGCGGCTTGGTTCGTTCTGCTGCGAGCGTGGGCTCGAGCGAGCGTCCGTATGGCGGATATTTCGACGATGTCGCCGATGATTTAGAACGCGCTTATCCAGAATTTTCGCAGGCGATCGAGCGCGTGGTCGTGGACCGCGGTGAGTTAACCCTTCACATCAAGCGCGAAAAATTAGTTGAGGTCGCGCAGAAATTACGTGATACCGAATCGCTTCGTTTTGAAATTTGCTTGGGAGTAAATGGCGTTCATTACCCAGAAGAGAGCGGTCGCGAATTGCACGCGGTTTATCCATTGCTCTCAATGACACACAATCGCCGTATTCGTTTGGAAGTTTCAGTACCGGAATCGGATCCACACATTCCTTCTCTCGTAGAAGTGTGGGCGGGAAATAACTGGCACGAGCGCGAGACGTATGACATGTTCGGGATCATCTTCGATGGACATCCTGGCTTAACTCGTATCTTGATGCCGGACGATTGGCCCGGTCACCCACAACGCAAGGATTATCCGCTGGGTGGAATTCCAATCGAATACATCGGAGCGACGGTGCCGGCGCCATCAGAACGTAGGCAGTACAAATGAGCGACTTCACTTCGCGCGACGCATACGCATCTTCCCGCGAAACCACTGAGGGCCGCGTTTACTCCGTCACCGGCGGCGATTGGGATTCGATGGTCACCGAAATTGGTGCAACCAAAGAAGAGCGCGTGGTTGTCAACATGGGACCACAACATCCTTCTACCCACGGCGTACTTCGTTTAGTTCTCGAACTCGAAGGCGAAACCGTTACTGAAACCCGCGCAGGTATCGGTTACTTGCATACCGGCATTGAGAAGAACACCGAGTACCGGACATGGACTCAGGCCACCACCTTCGTTACTCGCATGGATTACCTTGCGCCGCTCTTCAACGAGACCGCGTATTGCTTGGGTGTTGAAAAGTTGTTGGGCATCACCAACGACGTCCCAGAGCGCGCGTCGGTTATTCGCGTGATGATGATGGAGTTCAACCGCATCTCATCGCACATGGTTGCGCTCGGTACTGGTGCGCTCGAACTCGGAGCGCTCTCGCCGATGATTTTTGCCTTCCGCGAGCGCGAGAAGGTGTTGGATATCTTTGAAATGGTCAGCGGCCTACGTATGAATATGGCCTATGTCCGACCAGGCGGAGTCGCGCAAGACTTGCCCGCCGGCGCGGTCGCAAAGATCCGCGAGACCGTAAAGGATTTGCGCGAGTCATTTAAGGACAACACCAAGCTTTTGATCGGCAACAGCATCTGGATGAAGCGCACCAAGGACATCGGTTACCTGGATCTTGCTGGATGTATTGCGCTTGGCGTGACCGGCCCCGTTCTGCGTTCGACTGGAATGCCGTGGGATTTGCGTAAGACCCAGCCATATTCTGGATACGAGAATTACGAATTCGATGTCATCACCACCGATACCTGCGATGTATACGGACGTTTCTTGATTCGTATGCATGAACTCGAAGAATCACTCCGAATCATCGAACAATGCTGCACGAAGTTGGACGCGCTCGAAGGTGCGCCGGTAATGGTTGCGGATAAGAAGATTGCGTGGCCAGCGCAACTTTCGGTTGGCGGCGATGGCATGGGCAATTCACTCGATCACATTCGCGACATTATGGGCGAATCGATGGAGGCTTTGATTCATCACTTCAAGCTCGTTACCGAAGGTTTCCGTGTTCCGGCCGGCCAGGTTTATTCATACGTTGAATCACCGCGCGGTGAAACCGGCGTGCATTTGGTTTCAGATGGTGCGACCAAGCCATATCGTCTGCACTTCCGTGAACCATCATTTAATAATTTGCAGGCGATGTCTGCAATGTGCGAGGGCAGCATGATCGCCGATGTGGTTGCCGCTGTGGCCTCCATCGATCCTGTTATGGGAGGTGTGGATCGCTAATGGCATTCACCGACGACCAAATCGCCACCATGGATTCCATCATCGCGCGCTACCCACGCAAGCGCTCGGCCATCATGCCGTTGTTGCACTTTGTTCAATCAATCTCGGGTTATGTAACGCCAGAAGGCATCGAGAAGATTGCTGAAAAGCTAGAGCTCGCCACCGCCGAAGTAACCGCGGTCTCTACTTTTTATACCCAATACAAAAATAAGCCGGTCGGCGAGTACCACGTAGGAGTCTGCGTGAATACGCTCTGCGCCGTCATGGGTGGCGACGCGATTTATGAATCTGTCACCGAGCATTTGGGAATTGGCAATCACGAGACCACATCCGACGGCAAGGTTTCACTCGAACGCATCGAATGCAACGCGGCTTGCGATTACGCACCTGTTGTCATGGTCAACTGGGAATTCTTCGATAACCAAACGCCGCAGTCGGTTCGCGATTTGGTCGATGCTGCTCGTGCCGGAAATCCACCAGCGCCAACTCGTGGTCCCAAGACGCTCCGCACCTGGAAGCAAAACTCTGCTGTCCTTGCTGGTATTTCAGATGGTTTAGCTGGCGAAGGTGTTTCGGCCGGCGAGCCATCAAAACTCGGCCTCAAGATTTCAAAGGAAAAGAAATGACCGCATCGAAGAAATTATCGCCGGTACTTTCCGCGACGTGGGATCAAGACGACTCCTTCACGATTGACGGCTACACCCGTAACAAGGGATACACCGCGCTGAAGAAAGCGCTCAAGATGCAGCCGGACGAGGTCATCCAACTCATTAAGGATTCTGGCCTTCGTGGTCGTGGCGGCGCAGGATTCCCAACCGGAAACAAGTGGGGATTCATTCCACAAAACGACGGCAAAGAGCACTACTTAGTTGTGAACGCCGACGAGTCCGAGCCCGGTACATGCAAAGACGTGCCGCTGATGATGGCGAACCCACACGTGCTTGTTGAAGGTGTCATCATCGCCTCGTACGCGATTCGCGCCAACCATGCATTTATTTATGTCCGCGGCGAGGTTGTGCACGTTGTGCGTCGTTTACAACAAGCGATTGCCGATGCATATGAAGCCGGACATCTCGGAAAGAACATTAAGAAATCAGGATTTGATTTGGAGCTGACGCTTCACGTCGGCGCCGGTGCTTATATTTGCGGCGAAGAGACCGCGTTGCTTGATTCGCTCGAAGGCTTCCGTGGTCAACCTCGGCTACGTCCACCATTTCCAGCAATCGCGGGACTGTATGCAAAGCCAACCGTGGTGAATAACGTTGAATCTATTTCCAGCGTTCCATCGATCGTGAATAACGGCGCCGAATGGTTTGGATCGATGGGTACCGAGAAGAGCAAGGGATTTACCTTGTATTCGCTATCGGGTCACGTCGCTAACCCAGGACAGTTTGAGGCACCGTTGGGAATCACCTTGCGCGAATTGCTCGAACTCGCTGGTGGCGTACGCGCCGGACACCAACTGAAGTTCTGGACGCCTGGTGGTTCATCGACACCGATTTTCACCGCAGAACATCTCGACGTACCACTGGATTACGAAGGAGTATCGGCGGCCGGATCTATGTTGGGTACGAAGGCACTCCAAATTTTCGACGAGACAACCTGCGTGGTTCGCGCGGCGCTTCGCTGGAGCGAGTTCTACAAGCACGAGTCGTGCGGTAAGTGCACGCCATGCCGCGAAGGCACATGGTGGTTGGTACAAATGCTCAAGGATCTTGAAGCAGGTAAGGGCACCGAAGCAGACCTCGAGAAGTTGTTGGACGTCTGCGACAACATCGCAGGACGTTCATTCTGCGCACTGGCCGATGGAGCGGTCGCGCCGATTATCTCCTCGTTGAAGCATTTCCGTTCCGAATACATCGCGCACCAGACAAACGGTGGTTGCCCATTTGACCCAGTCGCCTCGACCATCTTCGAGAAGGCGAGCGTCTGATGACCCCAGAAGTATTGACCGAGGTCGAGATGATCACCGTTGTTATCGACGGTTTTGAGGTCACCGTTCCAAAGGGAACGTTGGTAATTCGCGCCGCAGAAAAACTAGGAATCCAGATTCCGCGTTTCTGTGATCATCCGTTGCTTGATCCCGCTGGCGCGTGCCGCCAATGCTTGGTCGATATTGAAATTAACGGCCGCGCCTTTCCGAAGCCTCAGGCCTCGTGCACGATTCCGGTGGAAAACGGAATGATTGTTAAAACTCAACTCACCTCACCAGTCGCCGAGAAGGCGCAAAAAGGTGTGATGGAGTTGTTATTGATTAACCACCCATTGGATTGCCCGGTCTGCGACAAGGGCGGCGAGTGCCCATTGCAAAATCAAGCGATGAGCGCCGGTCGTGGCGAATCTCGATACGAGGGCGTGAAGCGCACCTACGAAAAGCCAGTCGCAATTTCTTCACAAGTGTTGTTGGACCGTGAGCGCTGCGTTCTTTGTGCGCGTTGCACTCGATTCTCTGAGCAAATTGCCGGTGATCCATTTATCACCTTGAACGAACGCGGCGCGCTTCAACAAGTCGGCATTTACGAAAAGGATCCCTTCCAGTCGTATTACTCCGGTAACACCGTTCAGATTTGCCCAGTAGGTGCGCTGACCGGTGCCTCATATCGTTTCCGCGCGCGGCCATTTGATTTGGTCTCGGTAGATTCGGCGTGCGAGCACTGTGCTTCCGGTTGCGCGATGCGCACCGATATTCGACGTGGCAAAACGTTGCGACGTTTGGCGGGCGATGATCCTTCGGTCAATCAAGAATGGAATTGCGACAAGGGTCGTTGGGCATTCAAGTATCTGACCTCGCGCGAGCGCGTCTCCGCGCCTATGGTACGCGGCGATGATGGCGAGCTGCACGAAACTTCTTGGCCCGAGGCGATTGCCGCGGTTGTTGCCGGCATTTCTGGCAAGCGCACCGGCGTGCTCGTAGGAGGTCGTGTGACGCGCGAAGATGCATACGGATACAGCAAGTTCGCACGCGTAGCACTCAAGACTAACGACATCGATTTCCGCGCTCGTGCACATTCGGCGGAGGAAGCAGAATTTCTCGCCAGCACCGCGATTTCGCTCTCTGCAAATTACAAAGATTTAGATAAAGCGGATCAGGTCTACTTGGTCGACTTCGAACCCGAGGAAGAATCACCCATCGTTTTCTTGCGTTTGTATAAGCAAGTTCGCAAGCGCGCTCTCGCGATTGCAACCAATGCGCCTCTTATTAGCACCGGCAACCACAAGTTGAAGGCGGTCCGCACCGCGTTTGACGCTGTCACTCTGACAGAAAAGTCGGTCATTTTGGTTGGCGAACGAGCCGCCGAAAGAGCGGGAACACTTTCAACCGCTCGCGCGCTTGCCGAAAAATCTGGCGCAAAGTTGGCGTGGATATCTCGTCGTGCTGGCGAGCACGGTGCGTTAGAGATGGGCGCAATCGGAAATCTTCTGCCCGGCGGACGACCAGTATCGGATGCGTCAGCTCGAGTTGATATGGCCACGATGTGGGGAGTTAAAGAACTTTCTTCCGTACCCGGCCTCGACACTAATGGAATCTTGGATGCGCTCGCTTCTAAGTCATCGGCTTCAATCGACGCGGTGATCATCGGTGGCGTTGATCCAATGGATATTTCGAATGAAGCGCTCGCTTCGCTTCTGAATTCCTTCGTCGTCTCGCTAGAAATTTCACATAGCGCTGTTACCGCGATTGCGGACGTTGTACTTCCAGTAGCTGCGGTTGTAGAAAAGCGCGGCACTTTTGTTGACTGGACCGGCAAGCCACGTGAATTTGATAAGGCGATTGCGGATTCGCTGACGCGCAGCGACGTGCGAATTCTTTCGATGATTGCGGATGCGATGGGGTCTCCTATCAACCTTCCAACCGTTTCGGCGACACAGCGCGAGATTCAGAGCTTGGGAGTCTGGGATGGCGCCCGCGTTTCTGCCACTGCAGTCGCATCAACTCCGGCGCCTTCGGTCGCTGGAAATGAAGCAATTCTCTATAGCTACCGCCAGCTCCTTGACCTCGGAGCTTTGCAAATGGGCGAAGAAAATCTCGCCGGCACCGCGCGGCCATCGGTTGCACGCATCAGTGCGGCACGCGCTGCATCGCTCGGAATCGCCGACGGTGCAATGGTGAAAATTTCAAACTCAAACGGATCGCTGACTTTGCCAGTCGCAATTTCGGATATCGCAGACGATTACATCTGGCTACCTCGGAATTCTCGAGACTCACAACTCATCCCAACACTGGGAACGGTTGGCGGCGTAGTAACGGTGGTGAAGGCATGAACACCAGCCAACTCTTAGGAACCGATCCTGGTTGGATCATTTTGGTCAAAGGCTTAATCGTCTTCGTTTTCTGTGTTCTCTGTACCTTGCTCGCAATCTGGGCCGAGCGCCGAATTGTTGCTCGCATGCAAATGCGTCTTGGTCCAAACCGGGTCGGCAAATTTGGTCTTCTCCAATCACTCGCCGATGGCGTAAAGCTTGCGCTCAAGGAAGATCTCATTCCGAAGGCTGCGGACCGCGTCGTCTTCGTGATTGCGCCGGTTATTAGCGCAACCACCTGCTTTATTTCGTTCGCGGTTATTCCTATGACTGGTCGGGTATCGCTCTTTGGACACCGCACCGCTATGCAGTTAACGGATCTGCCGGTCGGCGTTTTGTATGTTCTCGCGGCCGCTTCGGTCGGCGTTTACGGAATCGTGCTCGCTGGTTGGTCTTCCGGTTCTACTTATCCACTTCTTGGCGGATTGCGTTCCAGCGCACAAGTAATTTCCTACGAAGTCGCGATGGGGCTCTCGTTGGTGGCCGTCTTCATTTACGCCGGTTCGATGTCGACTTCTGACATCGTTGCTGCACAACATCACTGGTGGTACTCGGTCGTGCTGTTCCCATCGTTCTGTATTTATGCAATTTCGATGGTGGGCGAAACAAACCGTGCGCCGTTTGACCTTGCCGAAGCCGAAGGCGAACTCGTTGGTGGCTTCCATACCGAATATTCATCGCTGAAATTCGCGCTCTTCTTCTTGGCCGAATATGTAAACATCGTTGGTGTCTCGGCGCTGGCAACCACCTTGTTCATGGGCGGCTATCACGCGCTTCCTGGACTTACCTTCACTGAGAACTGGCTTGGCGGTTGGTTCACAATGGTCTGGTTCGTCGCAAAGATTGCCGCCTTCTTCTTCCTCTTTATTTGGTTGCGCGGAACCCTGCCTCGCATGCGTTACGACCAATTCATGAAGTTTGGTTGGAAAGTCCTTATTCCGTTCAGCTTGGCGTGGATCATGATTGTCTCCACCTTGCGCGTCATGTCTCAACGCGGCACGTCTCGCGCGATCATCGTGGCCTTCACCGCGGGCATCGTTCTTCTTATTCTGCTGGTTTCCTCGCTCTATGAATCGTCGAAGAAGCGGGCCGAACGCGCCAATGAAATTGGCGAAGTTCCAGCACCGTCCTTCCCTGTCCCTGACCTAGCTCGATTCACACAATCAGAATTGGAGCATCGCAATGTCTGACATTGAGAAGAAGACATCCAACGGACTCGAAGCGGCGGCCGCGGCAAATAAGCCATTGACCGAAGAAGAGCAAGCAACCGCTGGCTTCTTTAAGCAGCTGCTTGGATTCTGGGTCACCTTCCGCACAATGTTCAAGAAGGTCAACACCGTTAACTATCCAGAAGTAAAAGAGCCAACCGCGGCTCGTTTCCACGGCCGCCATCAACTTAACCGGTACGAAGATGGACTCGAAAAGTGCATTGGCTGCGAACTCTGTGCGTGGGCTTGTCCAGCGGACGCGATTTTGGTGGAAGCCGGCGACAACACCGAAGACGAGCGTTTCTCGCCCGGTGAGCGTTACGGCAAGGTCTATCAGATTAATTACTTGCGCTGTATTTTCTGCGGTCTATGCATCGAAGCATGTCCTACACGTGCTTTAACAATGACCAATGAGTACGAACTCGCTGATGACAAGCGCGACAAATTGATCTTCGAAAAAGAGGATTTATTGGCTCCGCTTCGACTGGGAATGATTCCGGCACCACACCCGATGTATCCAGGAACAACGGATACCAACTATTACCGCGGTGAAATCAAGGGCCCACATCCAGATCAAGAGGTGAAGAAGTAATGCTGAACCTCGCACTGGAAGCCGGCCGCACCCATACTCCGGAAGCGGTCCTTTTCTGGTTCCTTGCGCCACTTGCTGTCGCAGCCGCGCTTGGAATGTTGCTCGTGAAGAAGGCGGTTCACTCCGCGCTCCTTCTGGCTTGGGTGATGATCAGCCTGGCGATTATTTATATCGCGCAAGACGCGCTCTTTCTCGGAATTGTTCAGATCGTCGTCTACACCGGCGCGGTCATGATGCTCTTCCTCTTTATTTTGATGCTGGTCGGCGTCGATAGCTCGGACTCGTTGAAAGAGACGATCAAGGGGCAACGACCTGCAATTATTTTTGTTTCGGTTGGTCTCATTGGACTATTTCTCTCGTTGTTGGGCCGCGCGACAATTGGAATTCCTGCGGTTGGATTAAAAAACGCCAACACAAATGGCAATGTGCAGGGATTGGCTTCCGAACTCTTCACCAAATATGTCTGGGCTTTTGAAGTCGTATCTGCGCTCTTGATTACTGCTGCGCTTGGCGCGATGGTTCTCGCGCACAGCCAGAAGTCCAAGTCGAAATTTGCCCAACGCGATCAGGCGATTGCTCGCTTCCGCGGAAAGTCGCTGGCGACCGCTGCTGGTTTGCCGAGCTCCGGCGTGTACGCGCGTCACAACGCGGTCGATGTTCCAGCGCTATTGCCTGATGGCACCGCCGCCAAGCTCTCCATTTCGCAGACACTGGATGCGCGCGGCGACATGATTGAGTCAAAGGTCTTCGAACTCAAAGAGCGAGAGCAGGAGGAGGACTAAATGGATATTTCAAATTACCTCTACCTCTCCATCATTCTCTTCACGATTGGTGCAGTGGGCGTGGTCATTCGTCGAAACGCAATCGTGGTCTTCATGTGCGTGGAATTAATGTTGAACGCCGCGAACCTAGCCTTCGTTACCTTTGCTCGCATCAACGGCAATCTCGATGGCCAGGTCGCCTCCTTCTTTACGATGGTTGTAGCCGCCTGCGAAGTAGTAGTTGGACTCGCCATCATCGTGACGATTTATCGATCCCGCCGATCAGCATCCGTTGACGATGCTAGTTTGTTGAAGCGATAACCATGACGACCAGTACTCATTTGGTTTATTTAATCGCGCTGCCGCTCATAAGCGCGGCGGTATTGCTCGTGCTCGGCCGATTGGCGGATAAGTGGGGGCACCTGCTCGCGACGCTGATTTCCGCCAGCACCTTCGTAATCGCGGTTTCAGAATTCTTCGCCATGCACGGTCGCTCTGGTGCGGCTCGGGCTACCACCCAGAAGCTGTTCGATTGGATCTCGGTCGGCACTTTTAAGGTTGACGCGGCACTGCTTCTCGATCAACTTTCCATTTGTTTCGTTTTGCTCATTACCGGCGTCGGCACCCTGATTCATATTTATTCCATCGCCTACATGTCGCACGATCGCAATCGCCGTCGATTTTTCGCTTATCTCAACCTCTTTATCGCGGCGATGTTGCTCCTAGTGCTCGGCAATTCCTACCTCAATCTCTATGTGGGTTGGGAGGGCGTCGGCCTTGCCTCATACCTCTTGATTGGATTCTGGAATCAGAAACCGGCATATGCGACCGCCGCCAAGAAAGCCTTCGTCGCAAACCGAGTCGGCGATATTGGATTATCGCTCGCCATCATGATTGCTTTCGCGCAATTTGGAACCGTTTCGTTCGCCGGTGTTGCCGCAGGTGCACCACACGCGTCGAGTGCGGCCCTTGCTGGGATTGGCGCGATGCTTTTGCTAGCCGCGGCCGGAAAGTCTGCCCAATTCCCGCTGCAGTCATGGCTCGGCGACGCGATGGCCGGACCAACGCCGGTATCGGCGCTTATTCACGCCGCGACGATGGTGACCGCCGGCGTTTATCTCATTACGCGTTCGAATTTCATCTTTGATGCCTCCTCAACCGCACGATTGCTCGTTGTTATCGTCGGTGCAATCACGCTTCTCTTCGGAGCGATTGTCGGTACCGCAAAAGATGACATCAAGAAAGCGCTCGCGGCTTCGACCATGTCGCAAATTGGTTACATGATTCTTGCTACTGGCCTTGGCCCAATTGGCTATGCCTTCGCCATCATGCATCTCTTGACGCACGGATTCTTTAAGGCCGGAATGTTCTTGGGTGCCGGTTCGGTC
>DAIPLA010000076.1:0-4508 GCA_036769465.1 Candidatus Nanopelagicaceae bacterium | reverse complement strand
GACATCTCTTTTCCGTTGCCGAGCTGAACATGATTCGCAACCTTTTCCACCGCTTCAAGAACGCGCCATTGCGGGTTGAGCTCCTCCAGGTGTTGAGAAAGAAAGGCCGGCTTCACGGTCACACCGGTGATTAATTTGCCGCCGTTTACTTTGATCTGGCCGACTAAGGCGCGCATCAACGTTGTTTTACCCGCGCCGTTTACTCCAACGATTCCGATGCGCGCGCCGGGTCCGATATTCCAATACAAGTCATCCACGATTTTTTTGCCACCGATATCGATGGCGGCGTGATGAAATTCGTAGACCGTGTTACCCAAGCGATTCGAGGCGAAGTTCAAAAGCTCGGTCTCGTTTCGCGGTGGCGGTTCGTTAGCAATCAACGTGTTCGCGGCTTCAATTCGGAATTTAGGTTTAGCGGTACGCGCGGGTGCACCACGTCGCAGCCACGCTAACTCTTTGCGAATCAACATGTTCCGCTTGCCATCTTCCACGCTTTGCTGGCGAGCCCGCTCCGCCTTGGATAAGACGAAGGCCGAATAGCCACCCTCGTATGCCAAGACCTTTCCATCCACGACTTCCCAGATTTGTTCCGAGACTTCATCCAAGAACCAGCGATCGTGGGTAATGACGACGACCGCTAATTTTGTTCGAGAGTTGATGTGGTCGGCTAACCAAGCCACGCCTTCGACATCTAGATGGTTAGTGGGCTCGTCTAACAACAATAAATCGAAGTCACCGACCAACAATTTCGCGAGGTTAACCCGACGACGTTCGCCACCAGAGAGCGTTGCAAATTCGCGATCCAATAAAGCGTCGCTAAATCCGCCAAATAAACCGGTCAACACATCGCGAACAGCTGCGTCGCCCGCCCATTCGTGTTCTGCGCGGCCAGCGAGAACAACGTCGCGAACCAACGCACCTGCGTCGGCCGAATCGGATTGACTCAGGATTCCGACCGAGACGTTTCCTGCCTTGGCCACCCGACCTTGATCGGGACTTTCAATTCCCGCCATGACTTTTAACAATGTGGACTTGCCGCCGCCGTTGCGTCCAACGATTCCAATTCGTTCGCCCTCATTTACTCCAAGCGAGACGCCATCCAGCAAGGCGCGAATATCAAAGGCCTTATCCACGGACTCTAAGTTCACGAGATTGCGGCCGGCCATTTGCGAAGCCTATTTCATCGCGCGGTATGGCTATACAGTATGGATATGTCAGCACATCCAGTCACTAGCCGCGAATACGCGCTCGAACTCGACGCGCGCGATCCGCTCGCAAAGTTTCGCGAGCGGTTTGTCATCACCGATCCGAATATGTGTTATTTGGATGGCAATTCGCTGGGTCGGCTTCCTAAACAAACCGTCGACATCGTCAATAACTTCATGCTCAATGAGTGGGGTAGGGAAGTTGTTGATGGCTGGAGCCACTGGGTTGATGAAGCGCAACCGACTGGTGACTTGATCGGTCGCGCCACGCTTGGTGCCGCAGCGGGTCAGGTCTTGGCCTGTGATACAACATCAGTAAATTTCTACCAATTAGTCGGGGCAGCGCTTCGCGCTCGTCCTGGTCGCAAAACAATAATTATTGACGCCGCCAATTTTCCTACTGATCGATACATCCTGCAGGGATACGCCGATCGAATGGGGCTAAACCTCATCACCATTAACAATGAGGATGACGCGATTGCACAACACGAGCGCATCACGCCCGAACTCCTCGAAAAATATATGTCCGATGACGTGGCCTTTGTAACCCTCGAAGTCATTCAGTATCGATCCGGGGCTCGCAACGACATCAAGACAATAACCGACCTGGTTCGTAAATATGGCGCGCTGACTATTTGGGATGCCAGCCACGCAGCAGGCGCGATCGAGATGAACTTTGACGCGAACGGCGTGGATCTCGCGGTCGGTTGCACATATAAGTATGGAAATTCGGGTCCTGGTTCGCCCGCGTGGTTATACGTCAGCAAGCGGATTCAAAAGGAATTGCAGGTTCCGATTCAGGGTTGGTTCGCGCAAGGCGACCAATTTGAAATGGGCCCTACCTTTGAGAAATCAGAGGATATTCGTGGCTTTCAAATCGCTAGTCCATCGCTCATCGGTCTGCGTTGTATTCAAAGCGCCTTCTCCATGATTGAGGAAGCTGGCATCGAAGCAATCGCGGCAAAGTGCGCGACTGGCACCGAAATGATGATTGCGCTGTATGACGCGTGGCTCAAGGATCTTGGATTTACGCTTAATACATCGCGCAATCCCAAGGAACGCGGCGGGCATATTTCGTTGGTGCACCCGGAGGCGAAGCGAATTGCGGCCGCGCTCCGTAAGTTCGCGAATGTGATTCCTGATTATCGAGTTCCGAATTCGATTCGCCTCGCAATTTCACCGCTGCCAACGTCCTACGTTGAAGTATGGGATGGCTTTGAGCGGTTGCGCGATTTAGTCAGCACTCGCCAGTACGAGAAAATTGAGCTCGACGGAAACCGCGTCACATGACGCTAGGTTCCGTTTATTCACATAACTAGCTAGAAAGGTAAAACGTGGCCACGTTTCCAAAGGATTTCTTATGGGGTGCAGCGACTGCTGCCTACCAAGTCGAAGGCGCGGCGAACATTGATGGTCGCGGTCCTTCTATCTGGGACACCTTCAGCCACGCGCCCGGCAATACACTGAACGGTGACACCGGCGATGTCGCGTGCGATCACTATCACCGATATCCAGAAGATGTCGCGTTGATGAAGACGATTGGATTGCAGGGATATCGATTCTCGTTCTCGTGGTCGCGATTGTTTCCCAACGGGGACTTAGTGAAAAATCAAAAGGGTTTTGATTTCTACGACAAGTTAATTAACGAGATTGAATCCGCGGGCATTACCCCGTTATCCACCTTGTATCACTGGGATTTGCCGCAGACGCTGCAGGACAAGGGCGGCTGGGTTAATCGCGAGACGGTGGATCGATTCGGCGAATACGCCGCCGCGGTAGCTCAACACTTCGGCGATCGCATCAAAAATATCGCGCCGATTAACGAGCCGTGGTGCGTTGCTTGGTTGGGTCACGGACTTGGCGTGCATGCCCCCGGACATAAGGATCGTAAGGAAGTGTGGGCGGCCGCCCACCACACCGTGATTGCGCACGCGACCGCGATGAATGCGATGCGCGCGGTGCGTAGCGATATCAAGATTGGCCCGGTCATCAATCAAGCGAATTACCCGGCCGATGATCCGAGCGACCCATATTTGTCTCACGCATCCGATGTGATGGATGCGATGCAGAATCGTTGGTGGATGGATGCCTTTATGCGCGGCTCATACCCACAGGTTTTGCTCGACGAGTTCGGCGACGAAATTTTGCCAGTTATTAAAGATGGCGATATGGAATTAGCTCGCACCAAAAATGACTGGTTGGGAATTAATTTCTATTTCGATACCCGCATTGGTAAGGCAGATGTTGCCAATCCAGTTCAGTTCGACCCGTCGACGGTATTAGGGCTCACGATTGATTCCACTCCAAAGGGCGAGTTGACCGACATGGGTTGGCCGCTTACTCCACACGGCTTAAAGAATTTGATGGTGCGTTGGCATAAGGAATACGGATCAGCGTTGCCGGATATTTACATCACCGAAAACGGAGTGGCATATCCCGATGGCCCTGATGCGAACGGCGAGATTAAAGATCTCCGACGGATCAACTATTTGCGCACGCACTTGGCCGCCTTGTCCGAGGCGATCGCGGAAGGCGCTCCCGTGAAGGGGTACTTCCAGTGGTCATTGCTCGATAACTTTGAATGGTCACTCGGCTACGCGAAACGATTCGGAATCGTGCATGTGGACTACGCGACGCAGGAGCGCCGCCTAAAAGACTCCGCTAAGTGGTACTCAGAGGTAATAAAGAGCAACGGGGCCAATATCTAGGGTGATATCCAGCCCGATTTAGGGCTTGTTATCCAATCGTTATCTGTGGCCAAGCACGTGGGATTGGCTCCTGCGAGCCATTCTCAGGTACTTTTTACCGCGGGACGCGAGCAACCCCTCGGTGCTCGGACCGAATCTGTAAAAGGAATAAATATGTCAATTAGCAAAAAGGGTCTCTTCGCCTCAGCCGGCGTTGCAGTCGTTTCGCTTGTTGCTGCAGCTTTCGTAGCTGTATCACCTGCAAACGCTACATCTGCAGCTTGCCAGCAAATCGGCGCTGGTTACCTCCCACAAAAGGGCGCAACCGTAAAGCTTTTCACCTCTATTTTGGAGCCAGAGCTTTCTAAGTACGTGGCTGCTACAAAGCCATTCGAAGATTGCACAGGCATCAAGGTCACATGGGAAGGCTCGAACGAATTCGAGGCTCTTCTTCCTGTTCGCGTAAAGGGCGGCAACGCACCTGACATCGCTGTTATCCCACAACCAGGTTTGCTCCAGACAATGGTTGCAACCGGCAAGGCTGTTCCAGCACCAGCAACAACCGTTAACAACGTTAACAAGTACTGGTCAAAGTCATGGCGCGATCTCGGCTCAG
>DAIPLA010000075.1:1721-4575 GCA_036769465.1 Candidatus Nanopelagicaceae bacterium | reverse complement strand
GGCGCGCGCGGTGAATATCTCTTCCAGAAGAATCCGCCCAAGACCGGTAAGGAAGCCGCGGACGCTGGCGACTTTGAACTCGAGCAATATATTCACTTGCGTTTGCTGAACGATGGCTTCTTGATCACGCCGTTCCACAACATGGCCTTGGTCTGTCCAGATACCACCGAGGCGGATATCGACGCGCATACCGACGCATTCCGTGCTTTGTGCGCTGATTTGGTTAAGGGTTAATAAAAGCTAGTTAAAGCCGAGACCGCGGTAGAGATTGAGCGCCGCGGTGTTATCGGCGTCGACATACAACATCGCTTCTTTGATGTCCTTGTCATAGAGGTAGCGCAACGCTGTTGTTGCTAGAACTTTTGCGATTCCGCTGCGACCATGCCTCTTTTTTACGCCCAATACATACAACTCACCGACCGCGCCTTGTCGGGCCAAATCGTGATGGATCTTGGTCCAACAGAAGCCGATGATCTGACCACCATCTTTAGCAAGAAAGAATCCGTTGGGATCGAACCAGCCTTCGGCGATGCGGTTTTCTAAATCTTCCATTTCCCAGCCACCTTGATCGGGATGGTGCTCGAAAATTTCGTTGTTGACCGTCAGCCACGCTGGCTTATCTGTGGCGAGATTGAATACCTCAATCGTTAATTGATGATCGGGGATTGCGATTGGCTCGGGCAGCGAACGTTCCAACTTCAGAATCGTGCGCATCGGGGTTACACCAAATCTGAAACGGGTGCTTCTTTGCCGGCATTAGGCAGGGTGAAGCGGTATCCAACGTTGCGAACGGTGCCGATGATGGATTCGAATTCTGGGCCAAGCTTTGAACGCAGGCGTCGGATATGAACGTCCACGGTGCGAGTACCACCGAAATAGTCGTAGCCCCAGATTTCTTGCAGCAATTGTGCGCGAGTGAAGACGCGACCAGGGTGTTGCGCCAAATACTTTATGAGTTCGAACTCTTTGAATGTCAGGTCCAACGAGCGACCGCGAATCTTGGCGGTGTATGCGCTCTCGTCAATGATGATTTCTCCGGTGCGAATTTCCCGCGCTGATGGGTCGGCCGCGAAGCGATCCGCTTCTTGCTTGCCGATCGCAAGACGAATACGAGCTTCTACTTCGGCTGGGCCAGCGGTGTCGAGAATGACATCGTCCAAGCCCCAGTCCGCGTTCATCGCAGATAACGCGCCTTCGGTGGCGATAACAATGATCGGGCAATCAATTCCGGTGCTATTCAGCAAGCGAGTTAGCGATTTTGCAGAAGGTAGATCGCGGCGAGCATCAAGAAAGAGCGCATCAACTTCGGGGACATCGAGCAAAACACTTGCTTCTGCGGGTAATACGCGAACAGTGTGTTGTAACAACGCAAGGCCTGGCAACACTTCAGCGCTTGCGCCGAGCGTATTCGTCAGAAGAAGAATGCGGGCCATCAGGCGCTTAAGAATACTCTAGACTTTTAGACATGGCACAACCACATGAACTCCGCGATAAGGGCTTGCGCCTCACACCTCAGCGTGAATTAGTCCTGGCCGCGGTTCGCCAACTCGGTCACGCCACACCGGAAGAGGTCGCGGAGAAAGTTCGCGAGACCCACCCAGGCATCAATCTTTCTACCGTCTATCGCAACCTCGAAACACTCGAGAACGTTGGATTGGTTCAACACACACACTTGGGTCACGGTGGCGCGACGTATCACGCGGCCGAAGAGCTAACACACTTGCACCTGGTCTGCGGAAAATGCGAATCCGTTGGTGATGCACCGATCGACGTAGCCGCTAACTTTGTGCAGTCGCTTTCCGATGATTACGGATTCAAAACAGATGTCACTCACTTCGCGATTTATGGCACCTGCGCTGCATGTGCCGCGAAGGCATGACCGCAGTAATAGTTGAGGCCGGCCCCGACGCCGGCGCGGTCTGGCATTTCGGCGAACCTAATCACGAACAACGCGCTCTCTTCGCTGGCACCGCGTGGGCGGACCTATCTCATCGCGGCGTAATTTCGGTCAGCGGTGAAGATCGCCTGACCTGGTTGCATGATTTAACGACTCAGTACTTGTTAGAACTTGCTCCCGGCGTCTGGACGACCGGATTGATTCTCGATCCGAACGGTCGCATCGAACATCAATTCTTTTTGGTGGATGACGGAACGACCTCGTGGTTGCACACCGAAAAAGAGAAGGTCGCGCCGTTGGTGGATTACCTGACCAAGATGAAATTTATGTTGCGCGTTGACGTGAAGGATGTCAGCGACGAGTTCGCTGTTTTGCGCGCACCCGGACTCGCGGATTCCATCGGAGGACCATACGCATTGGTTCCACGAGCAGAATTAGCCGAAACAATCGCGGCTTTTAACTCCGCGCATACCCAAGTGGGCACGTGGGCGCTGGATGCAGAACGCGTTGCGGCGGGCCGAGCGCGTTTGTTATTCGAGACCGATCACAAATCGATTCCAAATGAATTGGGATTCTTAAACAATTCGGTGCATATGCAAAAAGGGTGTTACCGCGGACAAGAGACGGTGGCAAAAGTTTTTAATCTCGGTCAACCACCACGTCGCCTAACGCTTTTGCATCTCGATGGCAGCGCCGTCACGATGCCGGTGACCGGTTCAAAGGTTGAATTGGATGGCAAAGAAGTCGGCTACATCGGCACGGTTGCACGCCATTACGAATTAGGACCAATCGCGCTTGCTGTTATCAAGCGGACCGTTCCGATGGATGCGACCTTGACCGCGGATGGCGTTGTGGCCGCGCAGGAGAAGAGCTTCTAACTAGTAGGGCTTGTAACTAATAGACCAGCGCTTGCGTATCTGGCTCCATGATCTCGGCCAAGAACGAGGCCGAGCCAGC
>DAIPLA010000075.1:0-1621 GCA_036769465.1 Candidatus Nanopelagicaceae bacterium | reverse complement strand
GCAACCGTAAACGCTTGCGAACAACGTTCTGCTTGTTCAGCACCCGCGGTCACTTTGATGACTAACTTTTTGCTCATACGCATACTGTAGCTCTGATACTCGAAGCCTCGGTAGACTGCACTAATGGAGACGCTGACGACTGCGCTGTTGGTTGCGGTGCCGGTTCTTCTCGGAATATTTCTCATCTACTGGGGCGGTAAGACCGTCAATAAGAACTGGAAACGCTAATGGCATTCACAATCCCCGAAGGTCTGCACGAAGAGCTTTATCCGTTGGCGTGGTTGGTCGGCACCTGGCGTGGTTCGGGCGTGGGCGAGTATCCCGGCATCGAGCGCTTTGAGTTCTTTCACGAAGTGACCTTCAATCACGACGGACGCAATTTTCTTAACTATTACTCGCGTTCTTGGTTAACCAACGAGGCGAAAGAGATCTTGAAGCCGCTTGCGTCCGAGGTCGGTTTCTGGCGTCCTCGCCCTAAGAATGTTTTGGAAGTTTCACTCGCGCATTCCACCGGCATCGCCGAGAGCTGGGTTGGCGTCTACGACGGACCAAAGATTCAACTAGTGATGGATAAGGGAATTCCTGCGCCGTCGGCGAAGGTGGTTGAAGAAGGAACTCGCTTGTATGGATTAGTCGAAGGACAACTCTTCTTCGCCTATGACATGGCCTATGGCGGACATCCATTGCAGGCGCATATCTGGTCAACGATGGAACGGCAGAGCAATGGCTAAAGAGAATCAGGCGCACAAGCACGGAGCATTTGCTGGCGAACCACTCGCTCAACTGACTCGCAACGGCTTAGTTGAATCGGTGCACGTTGGTCACCTCGTCGTATTGGGCGCGGATGGCAAGGTTCAAATTTCTAAGGGCGACGTGAAGTCGCCGATCTTCCCGCGTTCGACCGTCAAGTCATTTCAGGCGTCCGCGATGTTGCGAAACGGATTGAAAGTATCGCCGAAGGATTTGGCGCTCGTCGCCTCTTCGCATTCGGGCAGCAAGATGCACCAAGACGCGGTGCTCGACATCTTGAAGCAATATGGCTTGAAGGAATCGGATTTGATGAACGCGACCGACAAGCCGTTGGGCACACGCGAGCGCGAACAATGGGGGGATAAAGCGCCGACCCGGTTGGCGATGAATTGCAGTGGAAAGCACGCGGGCATGCTCGCGACCTGCGAAATAAATGGCTGGGACAAGACCACGTATCTGAACTTTGATCACCCGCTTCAAATCGCGATCAAGCGCGAGATTGAAACGATGGCGGGCGAGGGCGTTGCGAACGAGACCTTCGACGGTTGTGGCGCGCCACTCTTTGCAATTTCTACTAAATCACTCGCGCACGCGATTCGCACCATCACGATTTCAGATGATCCGATTCATCAACAAGTCATGAACGCGTGCCGTCAATATCCAGAGATGGTCGCGGGCGAGGATCGTTTGGCGACCCGCATGATGCAGGGCGTTGATGGCATGTATATGAAGGATGGCGCGGAAGGCGTACTTGTTGCATCGTTGCGTGATGGCCGCACGATGGCCTTCAAGATTGCCGATGGATCACCGCGCGCCTTGGGCATCATCGCGCAGGCAATCGCCGCGACGTGGGGCGTAACTACACCTGATG
>DAIPLA010000074.1:1612-4589 GCA_036769465.1 Candidatus Nanopelagicaceae bacterium | reverse complement strand
ACTGGCTTAGTCTCCATTCCGACCGTCGTGCACGCGGCTACCTCCGCCGGACTGGGTGGAACAATTAATGTGGGTCCCAGTTCAAGTTTGGTTGTAAATAATCTTCTCCCGGGATCCGCGGGCGACATTCAAGCGCTTAACTATGGCTCTGAGACCATCACTGCGATTGTTACAGCATCATCAGGCACCGTAGCGGTCACTTACTCGACCGGATTAACGGTTCCCACGGGTTATCAGACTTCCGTGACTACACCAGCTGCGGTCATTGGATTGTATGGAGCTGTATCGGATGTGAATGCGGCGTTAAATACTTTGACCTACGCCGCCAGCTCTACTTCTGGTCCTGCGACCATAACAACAACAATTACGGATAGAGGTAGTGGTGCCATTGCATACGACACCACTACAGGTAATTACTTCCAAGCGGTGACGACTGCGGACACCTGGGATCAGGCATACAACGCAATCACCGGCGATACGCTTACTGATCACACAAGCCTTGCTTCAGTTGCTAAGCGTCAAGCGCAATCTGCCACTGGAACAGGCGCCACCTTGTGTGCATACGTCTTCAATGGAATGTGCGGATATTTCGCCACGATTTATAATTCCGCTCAGGACACCCTTGTAACAAGCAAGGTGGGAACGGACCAAGCGTGGCTAGGAGGCTCGGATCGCTACCACGAAGGCCAGTGGGTGTGGGCGGACCCTAAGGCGCCTGCATACAATAAACAATTTTCTGATCAATCCAGTGGTATCACCGGCCAGACCGACGAGACCGGACAGAATGACAAAGGAACGGGATCGAACCCAACCGGACAGCCAATTTCCTATACCGTGAACGGCAACACCTATTCATTTGTGCAATGGAATAACAACGAACCGAACAACTCTGGCGGAAATGAAAACGCCTTACAAATCGTCGCGGGCGGTAACGGAAACTGGAACGATTTATCAGAAACTGCAAGCACCTTAAACATATTTATTGTGGAATATGGCGGTCTAGGAGAAGTACAAACCTACGCACCCTCCACATCGACTATTAACGTGAATGTTGGCTACACGCCAAATATCTATGTCGGCACTACAAATGGTTCGGGAACCGTCACTTATCGCGCCACGACCTCTTTGACCGCAACGATAAATCCAGCTGGAAAAGTGACTTTCTACGCGAACGGTAAAGCGATACCTGGCTGCAAGAATCTGAACGCATCTCCGTACACCGTCGTTTGTTCTACGTGGAAACCATCCCAACAGAACTTAATCAATTTAACGGCAAGGATTGTGCCGACAAATGGATCGTACTCAACCGCGACATCCCCACCAGTAGTACTTAGAGCAGTGACGCGCTCGACGACGAGATAGTTCGTTATTCCGCTAGCCTTTTGAGCGCATCACCAGTGACACGCATGACGGTCCACTCATCCATGGGAACCGCGCCTAACCCTTTATAGAAATCGATGGATGGCTGGTTCCAGTCCAAGACCCACCACTGGAATCGGCCGTAATCGTTATCGATGCACTTCTTGGCTAAGTACTTAAGTAACGCCTTGCCATAGCCCTTCTTGCGGTGCTCTGGTCGTACGAATAGATCTTCCAGATACAGCCCGGGCTTTCCTTGCCAGGTCGAATAATTCAAAAACCAGACCGCGAAACCAGCGGCGACGCCATCGTCCTCTTCAACGATGTCGCAGAAGACCATGGGAGCTGGTCCGAAAAAGTGGGCGTTGATTTGTTCCGCGGTCGCGACCGCTTCCTCGGGAGTCTTTTCATAGATTGCTAACTCCATTATCAGCTCGAGAATTAAGTTGGTATCGGCTGGAGTGGCGGGGCGAATGCGCATGTCTAATTCTAGCCTTCTCAAAGTTGAATGGCCGCTGTAAAATTTTTCTATGTCAAGTAAGTCATTGGCGCTTCGCATCTTGGACGAAGTAGGAATCCCGGTTAATGGCTCTGAACCCTGGAGTATTCAGGTGCACAACGAGAAGCTTTGGGATCGAGTCATGTCACAGCATCAGCTTGGACTTGCTGAGGCATATATGGATGGCTGGTGGGACTGCGAGGCCCTGGATGTCATGCTGACCAAGCTATTAGAGGTTGATGTTCTTAAATTCCTTCGAATCACGCCGGTGGTCACCGCGCATGCAATCAAATCGACGGTACTAAATCGCCAAACAAAAAAGCGCGCGGCCGCTAACGCCAAACACCATTACAACATCGGTAACGACCTTTACTCCCGAATGTTGGATTCCGAAATGGTCTACAGCTGTGGCTATTGGCCAAAGGCGAAGAATCTGGAAGAGGCGCAATTCGCAAAGCTGGACTTAATTTGCAAAAAGCTGAAGCTTGAGCCCGGCATGAAAGTATTAGATATCGGTAGCGGATGGGGCGGCTTTCTGCGCCATGCGGTGAAGCATTATGGCGTTGTCGGAACTGGCATTTCCCCAGCCGATAATCAGATCAATCTCGCTCGCGAGAAATCTGCAGGATTAAATATCACCTTCATCCAACAAGATTACCGAGACCTATCTGGCCAATTCGATCGAATCGTTTCGGTGGGAATGATGGAACACGTGGGACCAAAAAATCTCAAAACTTTCTTCAGCAAGTGTGATGAGCTTTTGACCAAAGACGGTGTGATGTTGCACCACACTATCGCCTCTAACCTTTCGAAATTGGTTACGGATCCCTTCTTTGATCGCTATATATTCCCTGGTGGCGTCCTTCCATCGTTGACCCAGATTTCGGCAGCGGTGGAACAGAAATTCATCATCGAAGATGTCCATAACTTCGGTCCGGATTACGACCCGACCTTGATGGCGTGGCATGAAAACATCAACAAGCGATGGAGTGAAATACCCAATTACGATGAGCGATTCCGCAGAATGTGGAATTACTATCTCTTGAGCTCGGCCGCGGGTTTCAGGGCTCGTAATATTGAATTGATTCAAGTCGTATTCCGCCGTATGCACCATCACGG
>DAIPLA010000074.1:0-1512 GCA_036769465.1 Candidatus Nanopelagicaceae bacterium | reverse complement strand
CTGATACTAAGCAAAAGCGCCAGGCCTGCTGGAATCAACATCGCCCATCGCAGCGAAATTGCATCCGCGACGTGACCGATAATCGGCGCACCCACCACAAATCCAAAATACGAAACTCCTGAAACAAGCGCAATCGCGCCCGACGGTGAAATCGCTCCGGCATATTTATTATGGGCAAGCGTGCCCGCCGCGCTAAAGAGCAGCGGAATCACGGTCGAAACACCCGCACCGATACATAGCCATCCGATGATCGCGCCGTAAATATGGCCAATCAAAAGTCCAGTTGTTAGGCCGAAGGCAGCAATCAGCCCACTAAATGTGATTAAGCGCGCCGAACCAAATCGCTCCGCTAATTTATCGCCGGTCAACCGACCAATGATCATCGCAATTGAAAAGATGATGTACGGAAGCGTCGCAATAAAAGGCGAGGCGTGAAATGTGTCCCGCGCTAGGACGGTGCCCCAGTCAGCCGATGCGCCCTCGCATATCGAACCAGCCATTCCTAGGATTCCCATCGCAATCAACAATTTCGGAAACTTCTCGCGCTTGTGACGCTCCACGACGTGAATATCGAGTACCGGCGGCAACAAGCGAGTGCGCGCATAAAACGAGAATGCCAATGCGAGTAATGATGTGACAACCAATGTTCCGAATAAAGGTGCATTAATTTGTGCCGATAAACCGCCAAACGCCGCGCCACCCAACATGCCCACCGAAAACATCGCGTGCATAGTGCTCATGATGCGACCGTCGACCCGCTGTTCCAGCGTGGATGCATGCGTATTCATCGCAACATCCATCGTCGCTTGAGCGACACCGTAGATAAAGAGCGCTAGCCAGAGTTGAATCTCGTGGCGCGGCAGCGCAATCAACGGCACCGAAATCAACATTGCAATCGTCGCGCTCTTAACCAATCGAGCGCTGCCGATCTTTGCGCATAACCAGCCCGCGGGTCGCAGCGTGCCCACGACGCCAATCGCAACAAAGAACAGCGATGTGCCGAGCTGGCCATCGCTCAAATGCAAGGCGCGCTTGATATCAGGAATCCGCGCAATCCATGTGCCCATCGGAAAACCCAAAATGATAAAGGTCGCCATAACCGCACGTCGTGCATTCTTTAACTCCGCGGCGCTGGTCATCTGGGAATACTATTGCGCCTATGAGTAATGAGAGAACGAAATCGCGCTTAGAACAAAATGGCATCAACATTATTGAAGAGCATCAACGCTCTGGAAGCCCACGGTCCCTCTTCTGGCCGTGGGCTGCGGGCAACGTTTCACTTCTGGCTCTCTCGTATGGATCTTTCTTCTTAGGTTTTGGAATCTCTTTCTGGCAGGCCACCTGGGCCGCGATTATCGGCGTTATCGCCTCATTCATTTTGGTCGGCGTCTCTTCTCTTGCCGGCAAACGCTCAAATGCCCCAACGATGACGCTTTCGCGCGCCGCCTTTGGTGTTAAAGGCAACGTCATCCCTGGCTTGTTGTCGTATCTAGTCTTCGTGGGATGGGAGAC
>DAIPLA010000073.1:0-4612 GCA_036769465.1 Candidatus Nanopelagicaceae bacterium | reverse complement strand
ACCGATATCGCGCGGATCAATCGGCAGATACGGAACCGCCCACGTGTGTTCGTTGACCGGCTTGCCCGCGGCTGCCGCGTCGCGTTCCATGTGCTCGAAACCTTTTTTGATCGCGTCTTGATGCGAACCCGAAAACGCGGTGAACACCAGGTCGCCACCGTATGGATGCCGTTCTGGCACGCGCAGCTGGTTGCAATATTCAACCGTGCGACGTACTTCATCAAGATTCGAGAAGTCGATATGTGGATCGATGCCGTAAGAGAACAAGTTCAAACCGAGCGTCACTAAACAAACGTTGCCGGTACGCTCGCCGTTGCCGAAGAGCGTGCCTTCGATGCGATCAGCACCCGCCATATATCCAAGTTCGGCTGCTGCAACGCCAGTGCCACGGTCGTTATGTGGGTGGAGTGAAAGCACGATGGAGTCGCGATACTTCAGGTGACGATGCATCCATTCGATGGAATCGGCATACACATTTGGAGTCGCCATCTCCACTGTTGCAGGCAGATTGATGATGGTCTTGTGGTCCGGGGTTGGCTTCCAAATATCGTTGACCGCATCGCAGACCTCGACCGCGAACTCCAGCTCGGTGCCGGTATATGACTCGGGTGAGTACTCAAAAAAGACGTTGGTCTCGGGGACGGTTGCAACCAGATCCATACAGATTTGCGCGCCATCGGTCGCAATCTTCTTGATGCCTTCTTTATCCAGGCCAAAGACGACTCGACGTTGCAGGGTAGATGTCGAGTTATAGAGATGCACAACTGCTTGCTTGGACCCCTTGATTGCCTCGAAGGTGCGACGAATTAGAGATTCGCGTGCTTGAGTCAACACCTGGATGACAACATCGTCCGGAATTAATTTCTCATCGATTATTTTGCGCACAAAATCAAAATCGGTCTGGCTGGCAGACGGGAATCCGACTTCGATTTCCTTGTAACCCATCTCGACCAACAACTTGAACATCGCGAGCTTGCGATTGGAATCCATCGGATCAATAAGCGCTTGATTGCCATCGCGCAGGTCGACCGAGCACCACTGAGGCGCTTTGTTTATTTGTTTTGTTGGCCACGTTCTATCGGTTAAATCAACCGGTATAAATGGCGCATAACGATGCACGGGCATCGATGATGGCTGCTGCTTGGGGAATGTCATAAGGCGATAAGTTTATCGCGGCAAATGGGGCTACAAAACGGGCAGGTATCGATCGAGCTCGTAGGCGCTGACCTGGCGACGGTATTCGTCCCATTCCGCCCGCTTGTTGCGCAATACGTATTCAAAGACGTCCGCGCCCAGCGCTTCACGAACCAGTTCGCTCGATTCCATCGCGCGAATCGCCTCATCCAAGTTAGTCGGCAACGCTTCAGGGTTGGCATTCTCGTTGAGTGGATATTTCTCGGCGATGCCCTTGAGTCCGGCCGCCAAAATTACGGCGAAGGCAAGATACGGGTTGCACGCCGAATCCGGTGACCGAACTTCTACCCGTGTGCTGTTTTCTTTCTTCGGCTTGTATGCCGGGATGCGAACCAACGCGCTTCGGTTGTTGTGGCCCCAGGTCACGAATGCCGGTGCTTCTCCCCCACCGCTGAGTCGCTTGTAGGAATTAACCCATTGGTTGGTGACAGCTGTGAATTCGCGCGCGTGCTTCAAAATACCTGCAACAAATGAGCGACCGACTTCCGATAACTGATCCGGTGCACCTTCTTGATAGAACGCATTTGCCTCACCTTTGAAGAGCGAGAAGTGCGTATGCATGCCCGATCCAGGATGATTGGTGAACGGCTTGGGCATGAAGGATGCATGGAATCCTTGATCGAGCGCCACTTCCTTCACCACGTGACGGAAGGTCATGATGTTGTCCGCCGTCGAGAGCGCATCTGCGTATCGCAGATCAATTTCCTGTTGACCTGGCGCGCCCTCGTGATGGCTGAACTCCACCGACACACCCATCGCCTCTAACATCGTGATTGCTTGGCGACGGAAGTCGTGACCGACCGCGGCTGGTGTCTGATCGAAGTAACCGCCGGAATCGACCGGAATCGGAACTTGCCCGGTGACTGGTGCGTTTTTAAATAAGAAGAATTCCATTTCGGGATGGGTGTAACACGTGTATCCCATCTCGGCCGCTTGATTCAAAACTTTCTTTAAGACAAAACGCGGATCGGCATTCGATGGAGTTCCATCCGGCAAGGTGATATCGCAGAACATACGCGCAGCGCCGGGAGCTTGGGTGCGCCATGGCAGGACTGAAAATGTCGCAGCGTCTGGCTTTGCCAACATATCCGACTCGGTAACGCGCGCGAATCCCTGAATCGCCGAGCCATCAAACCCGATACCTTCGGCGAAAGCGTTATCCAATTCGGCCGGTGCGATCGCCACCGACTTCAAGAATCCAAGTACATCGGTGAACCAGAGGCGCACGAATCGAATGTTTCGCTCCTCGAGGGTGCGCAGGACGAATTCCTCCTGCTTGCTGATTTCTTCACTCATGGCCGCATCCTTGCAAGGTCGCGTTACGGCTATGTTAACGAGGAATTGAGCGTGGCTCAGATAGCCTTTGCGCATGCATATTACGTACCTACAGGCGATCATCACCGGGCTAGTTCAAGGCATCACCGAGCTCTTCCCGGTCTCGAGCTTGGGCCACGCGGTCTTGTTGCCGGCGTGGATTGGCGGCTCCTGGAAACAGTTCACGACTAACGGCGAATCTCCTTACTTGCCGTTTACCGTGATGCTTCACTTCGCCAGCGCGATCGCGCTCTTCTGGGTATTTCGTAAGCGTTGGATTCAATTAATTGCGGCCGGATTGGGTAATCGCGCAAAGCGCGCGACGAACGCGGGTCGCGTCTTCTGGTTACTAGTTATTGCAACCATCCCGGTCGGAATTATTGGCTTAGTTTTTGAACACAAGTTGCGCGTCCTGTTCGCCAAGCCATTGGCGGCCGCAATCTTCATCACCATCAACGGGCTTGTTCTCTTCACCGCAGAACGACTCAGCCGTCGCGCCTCGAAGAAGCACGTGGAAGGCGAAGAGAATGCCGAAATCGTCGAACACATCACCACAAAGACCGCGGTCGTCGTAGGTATCGGTGAATCGTTCGCATTGCTCGCCGGCATTAGTCGTTTCGGCGTGACTACATCGGTGGGCTTGCTTCGCAAGCTCTCGCACCACGTGGCATCTGACTTTGCCTTCTTGGCGGCGCTGCCCGTTATTTTGGCGGCGTCTATCTACAAGATTCCAGAAGCGCTCTCGTCGCAATATTCATATATGCGCGGTCAGATGTTGGCCGGCGCTATCTTTGCTGCGATTGCAACCTACTTCTCGGTCGCCTTCTTGGTGCGCTGGTTTAAGACTCGCACGCTCTACCCATTCGCGATTTACTGTTTCGTCGTGGGTATCGCCAGCATCATCAAGTTCCACTAAGGCCATCCCTAGATATCTAGGGAGACTCCGAGCGATGCACACACTTTAGGGTGCAGCTCTTCGCGCATTTGCCGAAAACTAGCCTGCGGCCATCCAGCGGCGTAAACCCGGCGCAACAGTTTTGCCATGGGATATTTCGAATCGTCCTCGAGCGCTTGATCTAGCGCGTACGCGGCTAACTTCATCTCGCCCTTCTCGTACGAGGTCGCGGAAAACAAGGTGGCCACTGGCGCGACGAAGTGAACGGGCGCGATAGCCAACACTGAACGCCACAATGACCAGAGGGTCTCGATGTTTGCCTCAGAAGTGATTCCCATGGCAAAGTCCCGAACCTGCAAGTCATGCAGACGCACTAACACCAGCGCCAATAAATTCTTATTGTGCAAGGTGCCGGAGCGGGCATAATCCGTCGCCAGCTCGTGGACCGCAAGCGCGCCCTCGCGTTGAAGAAAGGGCACGTTGTCGCTCGTGTAACTAATGAGATGAATCCTTTTAATTGCCTTTTTCAGGTCGAGTACATCATTGGATGGAGTTAGAAGTGTCATAAGGCAAAGCTGGCATGAATGTAGATTCCAGATTGGAGCATTGGCGAAAGATGTGGATTAACAATCCTGTTAATTGTTATAACGAGTCGGCCCTGGCACGACGGTGATAGTCGCGGACATGGTCTGCACAATCGCACCGCCGAGCACCGGATAGCTAAAGTTGTTTGCCGCCCATGTGCCGGCCCAAGAGACCGAAAGCGTGGCGGTGTAATTCCCGGCTGTGCGATATGCATGAGTCACATCCCCATGGGGATACGGCCCGCCACGGTCGCTAAATGATTGCGATGGCGTTCCATCGCCAAAGCTCCACACAAAGGCCGGCTTCAAGAAGACCGAGACCGGAACGCCCAAGATGTTGACGGCGGTAGTAAATGTTGGATCGGTATCGCTCCAGAAATACGCGGGCACTCCAATCAGTGCGTGCGACGCGGGCTGGATATGAATCGAGTGAATCGGGATTAATTGCGAGAGTTGATCCGCCAGCGAGAGCGCGGTGTTAATGACCGGCGCGGGTTTGTGCGTGACGCGCGGGCGTGGCACGTATGGCCGAGTGGGCAAAGGGCGCGGCGTGTAAGGGCGATAGACGTAGGTGCGCGTAGGTCGCGGTGCAGGAGTGGGCGCAGTTCGATGCGCCGAGATAATG
>DAIPLA010000007.1:14742-24529 GCA_036769465.1 Candidatus Nanopelagicaceae bacterium | reverse complement strand
TCTTCGGAATGGATAAGCGGCGCGCGCAATTGTTGCCGAATCACTGACATTAACGAGTGCGCGTTTACAGGAATGTTATCGATACTGATGAGAATCAGCCCGTGCTTCTCGCCCAAATCCGTAAAGAATGAATCGTTTGCACCAACAAAGTCACGGGTATAGATGAGAGTTGCACCTGCACCATACGAAGTCTCGAAAAAGTTGTGCAACGAATCGGCATCCATACCGCGATGCACAATATTCCACCCTTGCGAGAACATCAGTTGGGCTAGATAGTCTTCGGCATCGGCGTCTCCAATCGCCGTCACGATGGTTCGCTCTGTTGCGCTCACGCTACGCTCCATGACGCACGATAACTATTCGATTAGATGCTTCTGCGGTCAGCAAGGCGAGAATAGAATCATCACTTAATTTCACTACGACTCCGATAGCTCCGCCTAATGATTTAGAAGCGTTATCGATACTCGCGACGTCGACGCCGTGCGCGATTTCAATCACCGCTCCGACAGACGACGATTGGTTCTTAATCGGCAGGCTGTAAATATCTACGTATTCGCCCTCAACCAGGTCGGCCGGCAAATCATTTCGATTGACCGCGATCGGGACGCCGCGCAATCGCGCGACATCAGTGGTGACAGAGAGCGCCGTAGCCGGAATCAACTCGCCGGATCCAATCGAACGTGTCGCGTATGTATTTACTACCACCGCACGAGTCGAGAGGTACTTCGTTGAATTCTCTGGCAACAGAACCTTGCTGGGTTGGATATCTGAGGCACGAATTCGATCGCCTGCCGCCAACGCCCGTTTGGCGGACCATACCTGCACGGTACGGTTGGACTGATCGGTTATCACCATCGCAGCAAGAATGGAGGTGAGAATCAATGATGCGGCGGCATACCGGCGTGAATGAATCTGGATATTTGCGCGAAGGTTTTTCATGCCGCCATACAACTCGTTTGCCAGCGAATAGACGAAAGCTATCCACAGCTATTCAGCGTGGCTAGTTCATCCAAAAGGATGAGGCGATTTTCGTTGCGCTCCTTCAGAGTGCTGGTATGAATCCAAGCCGTCCATACTCCGAGTTTCCATATATTGAGTACAACCGTGAATTTCCGACCGATAGCCAGCCCTTTGACCCTCAGTTACATCTTCAGCCCACATTCGATTTCTCGCAGCCAGCGGACCACATCAGGGAGCGCGAGCTCCAGACTATGCCACGAAAACTCTATTTGGTTCCTACTCGCGATGATTATCCGGGCAGTGAATATGATCGCGACCTTGCCAACACCGATGAGTCAGACCTGCCGCCATTACCCACTCCGAGCGCCGAGGAGCATCTCCCTGATCTCGAGGAATGGGTCACGCGCTTTACCTATTCGGTGGTGGAAATATGGAATGGCAAGCGACCCGCGATGCAATTAGCGCGCTGGTCACATCGTCGAGTCTTCGCGACGCTCGTATCTCAAGTGGGAGCCTTCTCGCCACCGCCAAAAATTCGGCGCGTTCACATTCATCAGCCAATCGAAGGCGTGGCCGAATCCGTAGTTTTATTGCGCATCGGAAACCGAGTGCGTTCACTCATCCTTCGATTCGAAGGAGTAGATCAGCGCTGGGTCTGTACCCAGTTGTGGTTACTGTGAAAGCGCGAGCGAGGTGAGTTAAGCGGCGCCGTGGCAGCGCTTGAACTTCTTACCAGAACCGCACGGACACGGCGCGTTTCTCGATGTGCCGCCGTCGCTACGAACACTGCCATCCTCATCGGCGGCGGTGTAACGAAGTTGCTGGGCGGGTGCAGGAGTTGGGGTTAATCCCTTAGCCGCGACTTCGCCCGACTCATTGGTGACTTCGACATCAACGTTGAAGAGGAAGCCGACCATCTCTTCCTTAATTGAATCCATCATCGCGGCGAATAAGTCGTAACCCTCGCGCTGGTATTCCACGAGCGGATCGCGTTGAGCCATGGCACGAAGACCAATACCCTCTTGCAAATAATCCATCTCATAGAGGTGTTCACGCCACTTGCGATCAAGAACGGAGAGCAAAACCTTGCGCTCGAGCTCGCGCATGACCGGTGGGGTCAAGGTGGTCTCACGAATTTCATAGGCCTTCTCTACATCCGCCAAAACCTTCTCCAGCAAGAAATCAGCATCGAGTGCCTCACGGCCACCGACCTCTGAAATCAGTTGATCAACGGTAAAGGAGATTGGATAGAGCGACTTAAGCGCGGTGAACAAAGTATCCAGGTCCCAATTCTCCGGGAAACCTTCTGCCGTAGCGCCTTCAACATAGGCTGTCACGGTGTCATGGATAAAGGTTTCGACCTGCTCCTTGATATCGGCGCCTTCAAGAACTTCGCGACGTTCGCGATACACAACTTCACGCTGGCGATTCATCACATCGTCATACTTCAAAACATCTTTACGCATTTCAAAGTTGAGCGATTCGACCTGGGTCTGAGCAGAACGGATTGCATTCGACACCATCTTTGATTCGATGGGTACATCATCTGGAATTCCGGCGGCTCCCAAGAAGCGCTGAACGAGGCCGGAATTAAAGCGGCGCATCAGGTCATCTTCAAGGCTTAAGTAGAAACGTGATTCGCCTGGATCGCCCTGACGACCAGAACGACCACGGAGCTGATTATCAATACGACGTGATTCGTGGCGCTCGGTTCCCAACACGTAGAGGCCACCCAAGGCGACCACGGTCTCGTGCTCCTTAGCCACCGCCGCCTTTTGCTTTGCGAGTTCTGCTGGCCAGGCCGCTTCATACTCTTCTGCGTTATCTACCGGATTCAATCCCCGGCGTTGCAATTCGAAGTCAGCCATAAATTCTGGGTTACCACCGAGCATGATGTCGGTTCCGCGACCCGCCATGTTGGTGGCGACGGTGACTGCACCGACCGCACCTGCGCGCGCAACGATTGCCGCTTCGCGTTCGTGTTGCTTCGCGTTCAAGACTTCGTGTGGAATTCCATTGCGCTTTAGGACCGCGGAGAGTTCTTCCGACTTCTCGACGCTGACGGTACCGACCAAAATTGGTTGACCCTTGCGATGGCGATCAACAATATCTTGAGCAACGGCGGCGAATTTAGATACTTCGGTCTTATAAATAAGGTCGGATTGATCGACACGTTGCGCGGTCTTGTTGGTTGGAATCGGGACAACGCCTAGGCGATAAATTTGCATAAATTCTGATGCTTCGGTCATTGCGGTTCCGGTCATACCAGACAACTTCTCGTAGAGACGGAAGTAATTTTGAAGCGTAATTGTCGCCAAGGTCTGATTTTCGTCCTTGATATCGAGCTTCTCTTTCGCCTCGAGTGCCTGATGCAGACCCTCGTTGTAGCGACGGCCCGCCAACATACGGCCGGTGTGCTCGTCGACAATCAATAGCTCGCCGCTCATTACGACATAATCCTTGTCGCGCTTGAAGAGCTCCTTCGCCTTCACTGCGTTGTTGAGATACCCAATCATCGGCGTGTTAACCGACTCGTACAAATTCTCTATGCCGAGCAACTCTTCGACTCGGGTTACACCCGCTTCGGTGATGCCGGTGATGCGCTTCTTCTCGTCGACTTCGTAATGCACGTCGCGCTCAAGCTTGTTGGCGATATTCGCGAATTCAACGTACCACTTCGTGGCCTTGTCGGCCGGTCCGCTGATAATCAATGGGGTACGGGCTTCGTCGATCAAGATTGAGTCGACTTCATCGACGATGGCAAAGTTGTGTTCGCGTTGAACGCAGTCTTCGAGCGACCACGCCATGTTGTCGCGCAGGTAATCAAAACCAAACTCATTATTTGTTCCGTAGGTGATATCCGCCGCGTACGCCTCGCGACGCTCTGCTGGTGTCATGCTGGAGAGAATGACGCCGACCTTCAAGCCAAGGAAACGATGAATACGGCCCATCCACTCGCTATCGCGCTCGGCCAAGTAATCGTTCACGGTAACAACGTGGACGCCTTTTCCGCTTAACGCGTTGAGATATGCGGGCAAGGTCGAGACAAGCGTCTTACCTTCACCGGTGCGCATTTCAGCGATGTTGCCCTGATGCAAAGCCGCACCGCCCATGAGCTGAACGTCGTAATGGCGTTGTCCCAATGTGCGCTTGGCTGCTTCTCGCACGGTCGCGAAAGCTTCTGGCAATAAGTCATCGAGGTCTTCACCTGCGGCTAGCCGGGCACGAAATTTCTCGGTCTGGGCGCGAAGATCAGAGTCGCTCAACGCCGAGACGACGGGCTCGAAGCCGCCTACCTCTGCAGCAATCTTCTCGAGTTGGCGAATATGACGACCTTCACCAGCACGCAAAATCTTGTCGAGAAATGCCACAACAGCCTCTTTCTAATCTCATTCACATCAATTCGAAGCCCTATCTTATTGCGGATTTCGGCTGGACCGCGCCGCTGAAGCGAGAGCTGCCGACCGCTGAAATCAGGGCTAAAACGGGGATATCGGCCGCTCTCAGGGCTCGTAGAGCTTCACGCATCGACGAGCCGGTGGTTACGACATCGTCTACAACCACGACGCCATCCTCAATATTTCCAGTTTCGCCGCTTTTTCGTAGCTTTAAGCGCGATGAAATCGTCGCGGGCGAGACCGCAAACGAGAGGGCGATATTCGATTCCCGCTGGAGCGCGGTTAGCCCCGCTTGGTCCCGTACTCGACGAATCTCGATTAACGCTCCCCGATCGAAGCGGAGTGAATTGGCACGAGCTACCGCTTGCACGAGAAGTTCGCCATGTTGAAAGCCACGAATTCGATTGGCCGCCTTGCTCGAAGGAATCGCCGCGAGTGAATAGTTCGTTCCAATTCGTAGCTCACCTAAACAACGAGTTATTGCAACCGCGAGAATTCTGCGCGCCAAACGATCGTTCTCCTCTTTGGCGCGAAGGATGACGGATCTGACCGATGTGGAGTAATTCGCTACATATAAATGCGGAACGTCATCGGCTTCTGCGATTTTTGAGCGTCTAGGTTTCCCTATCCATTCCAGATTGCATGCAATACATAAATCTGGTGAAACACTATCTACATCGTCCAATGTTGGCGGGATTCGAGTCGAGCAGCCTGCACAGGTGGACGGAAAAATTAGCTCGAGTAGCGATGACATCACTCGATTTTCGCAGGTGCGACGTTAAATTATTGAGCGCGCCTCAGAGTTGGGGATAACGTCGATCGGTGATTCAGAAATAACCACTCCCGCTCGCTTTGGCAAAGTCAGCACAAATTGCGCGCCGCGTCCTGGACTTCCCCACGCTTCTAAAAGCCCTTGGTGCAATTTTGCATCTTCCATCGCAATAGATAGCCCCAACCCGGTGCCACCGCGCACTCGCGCGCGAGAAGGATCAGCGCGCCAAAATCGTTCAAAGAGCCGCTTGGAATCGCGGCTTGCAAAGCCCACTCCGTAGTCGCGCACCGCGATTGCCACCACGTCGTCGTTCTCTTCGATGTAAATATCGATGCCCTTGTCGTCGCGATGGTCGATGGCATTTGTAATGAGATTTCGCATGATTCGCTCAATCCGGCGACTATCGGCTTGTACGAAAATCGGCGATGTTGGCGCGTGAATAGTGATGATTCGCTCCTGGCTCGGGTGCACATAATCCACGGTGCGATGCACGAGCGCTGCAACATCTACGTCATCCAATTCAAGAACGGCGGCTTCGGCGTCGAATCGACTCACTTCAAGCAAATCCGAGAGCAGGGCTTCAAAGCGTTCAATCTGGGCAAGGAGTAGCTCCGAGCTGCGCGCGACCGATGGCTCGAACTTGGACCTGGCACCGTAGATCACCTGAGCGGCCATTCGAAGCGTGGTCAGTGGCGTCCGCAATTCGTGCGAGACATCCGAGACAAATCGCTGTTGCAAGCGAGAGAGATTTTCGAGTCGAGAAATTTGTTGCTTCAGCGAGACCGCCATTTCATTGAAGGCGATTCCCAGACGCGAGAGTTCATTTTCACCTACTACCTGCATGCGTTGATTCAAATCGCCATCTGTCAGTCGTTCTGCGATGAGGGCCGCATCTCGAATCGGCGAAGTTATCTGTCGAATAACCAGAATGGAGATTAAGCCGACCATCAAGATGAGCGCAGCACCAGCAACCCATAAAGTCTGACTAATTAAAGCGAATGTTTGGCGCTGCTCCGACAGGCTAAAGAGAACGTAGAACTCATAGTTTCCGACGGCGGGAATATTGATGACATTTCCGACGACCAATCCCGGAATATGACGGCCATTTAAATAATCCAAATTCGTACGTTGCCATTGCTGAGTCTTCGACTTTCGCACTTGGGCGCGAAACGAAGCAGGGATAGACGCCGGCGATAACAAGTTTGATGTGCCTTGGTAATTTGGCTCTGGACTGCCCTTGCTCTGTATCGGAAAGAGCGCGACTTCACGGCCGGATTGATCGCCAACGGTTGGAGGCACTTGGAAAATATCGGCCACCATTTTCTTGGTGGTTGCCGAGTTTTGATATTGCGCAATCGTCAGCTGGATATCTACCGATTGAGAAGTGTCGCGAGCATCCGCCAGTGATGTATTGAGTTTCTCTTTAAAGATTCCATCGGTCAGTCGGCTATTCAGGGCCGTGCCGATCAGCGAGATGATCATGAAGGAGAGCAAAACAATCGAGCCAGTAACTCGCCAAGCCAGCGATCGGCGCCAGCGAGCGAAGCCAAACATTTAGTTCTGTCCTGCCTTGTAACCAATTCCTCGAACGGTCACGATTAAATCCGGGTTTTCTGGGTCGTACTCGACCTTTGCGCGCAATCGCTGAATATGTACGTTAACGAGACGAGTATCCGCAGCGTGCTGGTAACCCCAGACCTCGCTTAACAAGGCCTCGCGCGTAAAGACGCGTCCCGGATCTTTGGCCAGCGCGACGAGCAGGTCGAACTCCAATCGAGTCAACGGAATTACTTTTCCATCGCGATTAATCGTGTGTGCTACTTGATCAATCACAATAGAACCAAGTTTGAGCGGTTCGGCGGGCGCAGCCGGCGCGCGGCGAAGGCGAACTTTTAAGCGAGCCAATAATTCAGATTCTTCAAATGGCTTAACCATGTAATCGTCGGCACCAGCTTCAAGTCCAGCGACCTTGTCGGGAGTTTCACCACGAGCGGTCAGCATCACGATCGGCACCATCGATTCGCCCCGAATCTGACGCACAATTTCTACGCCATCGATACCCGGCAACATCACATCCATCAACACCAGGTCCGGCTTTTGAGCACGAAAGACATCCATGGCTTCATCGCCACGGCTTACTAAATCAACTTCATACCCGGCACCGTTAAGAACGATGCCGAGCATCTCTGCTAAATCCTGGTCATCTTCGACGACCATGATTGAAGTCATTAGGAACCGTGCTCCCAAGAGTTCAGGTAGAGATCTTGTGCAGCGGTTAACTTGTCGACGGTTGCGCCCATGCTCTCCAGCTTGAGTCGAGCAACTTCCTTATCGATTTCGGAAGGTACGTTGTGGAGACCTGCGCCAAGCGACTTCGCGGCCTTTAACAACCATTCAGCGGTAAGCGCCTGGTCGGAGAAGGACATATCCATCACAGATGCTGGGTGACCTTCAGCTGCGCCGAGGTTAACCAAGCGGCCCTCAGCCAAGAGAAGAATTCGGCGACCGTCTGCCATGACGTATTCATCGGTCTGGTGGCGAATCTTGGCATTCTTCTTCTTTGAGTTCTGCTCCAACCACGCAACATCGATTTCGATATCGAAGTGGCCAGCGTTAGACAAAATAGCGCCGTCCTTCATGACTGCGAAGTGCTCGTCGCGCAAGACATCGCGATTGCCGGTTACTGTGACAAAGAAATCGCCAAGCTTTGCTGCATCAATCATTGGCATAACTCGGTAGCCCTGCATCAATGCGTCAAGCGCCTTGGTTGGATCAATTTCGGTGACGATGACGTCTGCGCCCATGCCCTTTGCGCGTTCTGCAACGCCCTTGCCGCAATATCCAAAGCCAGCAACAACTACGACCTTGCCCGCGACCAATGAGTTTGTCGAACGGAAGATCGCGTCCATGGTGGATTGTCCGGTGCCATAGCGATTGTCGAACATGTGCTTGGTATCGGTGTCGTTAACGGCGATCATTGGGAATTTGAGCGCGCCATCTTTGGTCATCTGGCTGAGGCGAATAACGCCGGTAGTGGTCTCTTCGCAACCGCCAATGATGCCGTCGATCAATTCTGTGCGTGTGGTGTGCAAAGTATTTACCAAGTCGCAACCATCATCGAAGACCAAGTGTGGCTTGATATCAAGCGCGGCATTGATGTGACGGTAGTAGCCGTCACGGTCGATGGAGTTGTGAGCAAATACGTTGATGCCGAACTCGTGTACGAGCGCCGCAGCGGTATCGTCTTGGGTCGACAAGGGGTTTGACGCACACAATGCGAGTTCAGCTCCGCCTGCCTTCAACGCGCGCATCAGGTTCGCGGTTTCGGTGGTGACGTGCATACAAGCTGCGATGCGAACGCCAGCAAATGGTTGTTCCTTTTCAAAGCGAGACTTGATCTGTGCAAGTACGGGCATGTTGCGCTCTGCCCATTCGATGCGCTTCTTGCCTTCGGCGGCTAAAGCTGCATTTGCTACATCATGAGTAGAAGTATTGACTGACACAGGTGCTCCTCGGATTCAGTTACGGGTATCAAGCTATGGCACGACCAGTTTGGGGACCACTAGGCGTATGCGAGAAGGTTACCCGATTATCTTTTGAACCTCTTTGGTGACCCGCTCCAGCTCTGCCTGCGTGCCAGCCTCGACGTTGAGTCGAAGGAGGGGCTCGGTATTGGATGGGCGAACGTTGAACCAGTAGCCCGATCCTGTGACGGTAATCCCATCAAGCCGGTCAATCTCATGCGTGGCCTGGTATTCGTCAACAATTTTTTCCATTGCGGCCGTTGCGTCAGCGACGATGGTATTGATCTCACCGCTCGCCACGTATCGGTTATATGGAGCAAAGAGTTGGGATAGCGGTAGATCGCTTTCGCCTAATTCCGTGAGCGCAAAAAGCGCCGCCAACATCCCCGAGTCGGCCTTCCAAAAATCTGCAAAATAGAAGTGCCCCGAATGCTCGCCACCGAATATCGCGCCAGTCTCGGCCATCATTTTCTTAATGTACGAATGCCCTACTCGCGAACGAACCGAGGTACCACCGTGCTCCGCGACCACTTCAGGAACCGCGCGCGATGAAATGAGGTTATAGATAATGGTCGATCCTGGCTTCCGCTTTAATTCACGGACCGCGACTAAAGCGGTAAGCGCTGAAGGATTTACGAGCTCGCCTTTTTCATTGACGAGAAAACATCTATCCGCGTCACCGTCAAAGGCCAACCCAATATCTGCGCCGACCTCAAGCACCTTCATTTGTAAGTCGACCAGGTTTTTTGCTTCAATCGGATTTGCTTCGTGATTAGGGAAATTGCCATCTAATTCGAAATACATCGGCACAACATCGAGATTCAACCGTTCCATCACGGCAGGAGCCGTATATCCCGCCATGCCGTTTCCGGCATCGATCACTACCTTCAGGCGACGACCATAAGTGGTTGATTGTCCTGGAAATAACGAGAGTAAGAAATCGACGTAATCAGGGAGAAGATTCTGTTCGCGAATCGTCCCAGCCGGACGCGCTTTAATTTCGACTCCATGGGCGATTAAATCCTTGATGCGTAGCAATCCCGATTCTTGACCAATCGGGCGGGAGCCACTTTTGCATAGTTTCATTCCGTTGTAGGCCGCAGGATTGTGGCTTGCGGTAAACATAATTCCTG
>DAIPLA010000007.1:0-14642 GCA_036769465.1 Candidatus Nanopelagicaceae bacterium | reverse complement strand
AGTTTCATTCCGTTGTAGGCCGCAGGATTGTGGCTTGCGGTAAACATAATTCCTGGCAAATTTAACTTGCCCGATGCGAAATAGAGCATGTCAGTAGAGGCCAGTCCGATTCGGATGACGTCCATTCCTTGCGAGGTTGCACCATCTGCAAATGCCTCTGCTAATTCATTCGACGATGGGCGCATATCTTCTCCGACAACGATTGTTGACGGCTCGCGCTCTTCCTCTAGGAATCGCGCAAAGGCCGCGCCAACCGCAAAGGCAAATTCGGGCGTAATTTGATTGTCGACGAGTCCGCGTATGTCATACGCTTTAATAATTGAGTTGAGAAATTCCAACGAGTAGGTCATCGGCCAACCCTTTGCAACTAGTTCGGAATCGCGCGCAAATGTCCGCGACGACCGACATCGTGCTGAATTGGTTGTCGCACAGCCACATCATTGGCAGCGTCATCAGTAGTAGTAGTCGGCGCCGCGCCCGCCTCGCGAATCGCATCAGCAATCGCCATCAAATCATCGCTCGACGGTCCAACTTGATCGCTGTCGGGCTCTTGCTTAATAACGCTCCAGCCGCGTGGCACGCTCATTCGAAGACTGTGCACTTCACATAAGTCATACGCATGTGGCTCTGCAAAGGTAGCGAGCGGACCGAGTACCGCGACCGAATCCGCATAAACATATGTCAAAGTTTTGGTCGCGATTTGTCGGCAACCGGTGCGGGAACAGGACCTACCCATGCGCGCTGATCCGGTTCTCATGTTGCGAGATTAACCGAACCGAGCGACCAAATCGGGGATTTCGATTTATGGATGTCTTGATTTTTAGACTAGCCGCGCGAAATTACTCGGGCGTCTGAATGCGGTAACGCCGCGGTCAAAAGCGCTGACCCTTTAGCAAGTGGCAGATAGCTAAAGCCGGAGTTGATACCGGCGGCAAAAATTGCCCCACCATAGGTCTCGCTCTGGTTCGTTGTCACCGTCAATCGATTCAAACCTGCGGTTGGCTGCCACGAAACGAAGTTGGAACCCGAGAGAGTGACGGAACCGCTCTTGCCGTTGGCACCCCGCCAACTAATTCCCACATTGACGTTTCCATGGGTATTGAGGAAGGCCAACGTCGGCAGCAATCCACCCGGATTCATGACGAGCGGTGCGCCTGGAGTTAAAGCAGCGGCGGTCGCCGACCAAGCAAAGTCTGCAGTGCTCTTCGCTGGACTACTGAACACGCTCGCGAGAATGGGTTGATCGCTGCTCAATGAGAGCGCGAAGGGCGAGCTGGTCACCAAATTCTTCAAGGGGTAATCCACCACGACTCCGTGGGGGACCTTGAGACCATCGAGTCCCAACGGCGCAAAGGATCCATCTCGTGAATAGACGGTGGCACCAATTGATGCATCAACTCCCCCAGGAACGAACAAGCGAACAGTCTCGCTCATGGGCGAAGATGTTGAGCCGTTAGATAAGGCGGGGATAACAAGATGAGTGGATGGCGCTGAAACCGGCGAGACGAAATCAAGACCTAATGAAGCCAATCCCTTACGGCGAATATCCACCAACGAAGCGCTTACTTGGCCAGAGCGGGTAATGGCGTGAACCACGATTTGATCGCTTCCCGGAGCAAGCGCGTCGAGTGGAACAAATTTGTCGGTATCGGCCTTGATGGTGACGGTGGTTACCGGCAACGACGTTTTTGCGTTGAAGGCGAAGAGATCAACGATTGAATCACTAAGTCCGCTATTCACTAAATCGATTCCGCCCTTGCTGGTGATGCCTGCGGAACCGCCCACGAACCATTCGTCGCTCATGCCAGCAGTACAAATCGAGGCGCCTAATGATGATCCGCTATCCCTCGCCGAATACAGGACAGTGTTCGGCGAACCATCGAAGAGCACGCCGTTTGTTATCGCGTATTTATACACGCCAGCGGCGCTCGACTTCGTGTTTCCGACTTTAACCGTTCGCGCTCCGAGCTTCGAGCTCGTTAACAGTGCGGTGCTCGATCCGGCCGCGTTGTCGGATGGGCACGCGACTGCGGCATACGTAGACGTTCGATTCGACAGGACCGCCGCACGTGGTGCAACTTGGCTCACTACGATTCCCCCAATCATGGCAGCAACGCCAATCAAGAGAAAACGATCGCGTGGAATTCTCATTCGGCACCGCCAACTTTTTCGGCCTTCCCAGCAGCAATATCGCGACGCCGTCGACCTGCAGGGAGCGCCAAGACTGTCACCGTCAACAGCGCAATCAATTCGAGTGAGAGCAGCGCGCGTCGAGACGTGCCGTCGTTAAGCAACGTCATGGGACCGGTCGATGTGGTGACAAACTCCGTCAAACCATTCGGTGTCTGGGTCGCGTGAACACCGGTGCCACCGACAAGCAGGTGCCATGATGAATCAAATTTTTCGGTCACGTCGATGGTGCCTGGCTGCACCAACGTATCCCTCGAACCAATGTCGCCCGAATTCAGCGGGGTACGCTGATTAAGGGCGTTTACTTCTGATACTCGAGGCAGACCCGCGTTTACCTTCCACACAATTCCGTTGCTGGTTGCGGAAGTGCGAGCAAAGCCACCAACGCCATCAATTCTGCGCGCAATCGCTTCATCAACGGGATTAGTCAAAAATACGTACTGAATTCCAAAGCTTCCAATTACCGGGCCGACGGTAGGCAGCGTGCCCGTCACCAAGCCACGAATCGAATCGTCCAAAACTGGAGGGAGAGCAACGACGACATCAGGATCGCCAAGTTGGAGGTCGTTGCCACGCGAAACAAAATACGCCGTATCGCCGGCGCCCTTGCTTGTAATGACGAGCGTCTTAGGCCGAGCCGGCACATCCGCCAAGGAAGCGATGAAGGCAGGGATAACCGAGTTGCGATTATTTTTAACGAGCGAATTTCCACCATCGGTAAGCGTCCACGTTGTCGTCGTGACGATGGAGAAGAGCGCAATCGCCACCGTAACCGCGCTGAGGATATGACCTAGTCCAAGCGCAGATTCTTTAAGGTTCTTCGTCAGCGAGGTCGCAGTCACCAACGTCGGAGGTAGAACGAGTGCCTCAATAACAATCATGATGGAACCAGACCAGAAGCTGCCGGTGCTGCCATGGCCAGATATGTGGAGCGTCGACAGCGCAACGATGAGGCCGTAGAGCAAGGCTGCAACAAATCCGACCTTACGAGATTCGCGATGAACGAGGGTGTAACCCGCAAAAATGACGAACGGCGAGATTACCCACCACCAGATTGAAGAAGCGACCCCCGAGGTAAGAAGCGCGGCCAGCCACGGATGAGGATCGTTAATCGGGAATCCTGGGTCTTGCAAAAATTGAGTGGGATGCACGAGCAGAGTGACACACCATGGGAGCGTCAAAATCCACGGAATTATTAAGTATGCGAAGTATCGCTTTTCGGCGTCGAGACGCGCGGTCATCAAAAAGGTCACCGGCGACAGCTCTGAAATTTCTGACCGTCGAGCAAGAAGTGACCTCACCAAATACGAGGCGACCACAACCGTCCATATAACCAAAAGCGCGGCTGAAAAGCTTGCAAGTACCGATGCAAACAGAGCGAGGCCATAAATCCGTCGCCAGGACTCGTTATCTTCGGCTCGACGAAGCGGCGCCAAGCTCAAGAAGGTTGGAATAAGTAGCGCGATTGCAATCGTTCCGATTCGACCTTGGTTAACCGAGTTCCAAATCACCGGCGAGAGCGAATAAAGAACGCCGCCTAAAACAGCGGTCGCGGGAGTTAATCCATATCGCTTAAGCGATCGATACATGACAAATAGCGCAAGCGGCGGCGTAATCCAGAAAAGCAGCGCGACAAAAAATGGCAAGTTGCCGAATGTGAGGAGCGAGAGCAATCCAGTGACTGCAAGCCATGGTGGGGTTGGCGCCGACGAACCCAGTCCAACCGAATGCCACGAATCGGCGTAATGGCCCAACAAATCCATCGAGCCAGAAGGAGAAAAGGCAAGCGCTCCACCGCTGAGATTTCCAAACCGGTTACGCGATGCAACCGTCGTTAAAAGCGTCAGCGCAGCAAGCGCCACCAGTAACGGTCGATTAGAAAGCGTTTTCCAGCGAGATGCCTTTGCTGGTTGAGAGAGATCCAACTCATCAAAATTTTCGTCGATAGTGCCGAGGTCAGAATAGGTCTGCGCCGTCTCGTCAAAAAGATCACGCTCGGGTTCGACGTCGCGACGCAAAATCAGTGCGCCGATACCTTCGGTCAGTCGTTCCCACCCAGCACGAAGTTGCTCGCCGCGCGGAGGGATAAATGGTTTTACTACCTGCGCGGATAGGAGCCGCTTCTGCTTGCGCAGTCGTCGACCAACGAAAATATCTTTTGGCTTAACAAGCAAATATCCGACTGCAACAATTTCATCCGAGGCATAACCCGGCAGCTTTGCGAGGATGTCGCCGATGGACCGGATGACCGCAGTACCGAAGAGTTGTATGACGAGCCACGGCAGCATCCACCACGACGAGTTAACCAACAGGACGTAAGCAGCGTTGCGCCGATCTAATAGCAATGGGCGGTGCAAGAACGCCTCGGAGACATCGATTGCGCGTCGCTCCATCGATGAAGCTTCGGCGTGAAAAAGTGTCGCGGCCGGAACGCATTTAACAGTAAAGCCCGCTACACGCACCCGCCAACCAAAATCTACATCGTCGCGAAATAGTGCAAGGTTGGGATCAAGTCCGCCCACTTCCGCGAATACATCCCGACGCACCAGCATCGCCGCAGTACTGACCGCGAGAACTTGGCGTGGTTGATCGTATTGACCCTGATCTTGTTCGTTGCTTTCGAGGCCGGTCCATCGAGCACCATTGCCGGCGATACTGATTCCGACTTCAAGGAGTTGTTGGCGGTCATACCAATTGCGAATTTTGGGACCGACGCATGCAACCTGGGGCTGATCCACCATCTCTGCGATGAGCGCTTCCAGCGCATTACGGGATGGCGCGCAATCGTCATGCAAAATCCATAACAATTCATTTTCACTATCGCTAATCGCCGGCGTATCTGCGAGCGCCAAATCGATTGCATCACCGAATCCAATTTCCCGATCCGCTTTAATTACTTTGATGCCAGCGCCCGCTAACAACTTTGCGGAGTTATCAATAGAGCCGGTATCAACCGCGAGGATGCGATCAATCGGTCGCGTCTGCGATGTCAGTGCTGCGATCGCCTCAGTCAGCCAGGTCGATCCATCGTGCGCGACAACAACTGCTGTGACAAAAAAGTTGTCTGCCACGAGTTATCTCAGGATAAGGAAAGGCAGGTTAGGCAGAACGGCGCTTTAAGCGGCGGCGTTCGCGCTCTGACAAGCCGCCCCAAATACCGAAGCGCTCATCGTTGGAAAGTGCGTATTCCAAGCACTCAGAACGGACATCGCAGGACAAGCAGACGCGCTTAGCCTCGCGGGTGGAGCCGCCCTTTTCAGGGAAGAAGGCCTCAGGGTCGGTCTGGGCGCAGAGCGCCTTCTCCTGCCATGAAAGGAGGACGTCGTCCTGGGTTGAAATTAGGGGAAGGAGGCTATTTTCCGTTGAACGCTTTTCTGCCATTGCCTTGCTCCTCAAAACGTTGCACGCACCATATGAGCGCGTTGTATAGGTGAATTACACGCATGTAATGCGATTAAGTCAAGTGAGCGAAAGCGGAAAAATGACGAATTTGAGCGTAAAGGCGCCAAAAGGGCGGTTATTTTTGAAGAAATCCAATGAAATTACCCTCGGAATAGCTGCCAGCAGCGATTTCTGCGCCGTCTGCGAGGAAGCTATTGATGAGCTGGGCGTTATCCCAAACTCGGGCTTTCTCCCCCACGATCGAGCCGCTGATTCGCGATCCCGGGCCCACGTACGCGCTGGCACCGATCACGCTGGCGCCGTCTACGACCGCGGTGGGGTCGATCGAGGCGGTTGGATCGATCAGATTTCCGCGGCCATCGTTCGATTCGACCTTCAAGAAGTGCTGGGTGGCCGCCATGAGCGCGGCTGGCGTGCCGATATCAAGCCAATAGCTGCGATCCACAAAGCCATAGACCTGTGCGCCGCTCGCCAGTAAACCAGGGAAGGTTTCGCGTTCAACGCTCACAACGGTTGCAGCCGGAATCGCTTCGAAGACGGATCGGCTAAACGTGTAACAACCCGCGTTGATGATGTTGGTTGGTGGATTTTCCATTTTTTCGTTGAAAGCAAGGACGCGCGAATCGCTATCGAGTTCCACCGCACCGAATGGGCGGGCATCCGCTACCTCGGTTAAATACAGAGTCACGTCCGCCTTTAATCGATCGTGATATTCAAACTGTCCTGCTAAGTCATGTTCGCTCAGAACATCACCGTTGAATATTGCTACTGGACCCTCACCGGTCAACATCGAAGAGGCATTACGGATCGCGCCGCCCGTGCCCAACGGCTCGGTTTCTACCGCGTATTTAATGCTGATTCCCCATCGGCTACCGTCGCCAAAATATGGTTCAAAGAGTTCGGCCTTAAAAGAGGTGGCAAGAACGATTTCGTTTACGCCGGCCGCGATCGCCCGAACAATTTGTCGCTCCGTGAAGGGTACGCCCGCGACTTTTAACAGTGGCTTCGGCGTCGCGAACGTCAGTGGTTGAAGTCGAGTGCCCATTCCGCCGACGAGCAGAATTGCTGAACGCTTACCTGTACTCATGAGACCGCAGCCGATATGCGCTTTGCTGCCGCAGTGATGTCGGCATCGGTCGATGTAAGCGCGACGCGAATGAAGTTCGCACCTGCTGGGCCATACACGGATCCAGGTGTCGCGAGAATTCCCAATGACGATAACCAGCCGACCGAAGCCCAGCCATCTTCGTTTCGCGTTGCCCAGATATAGAGCCCGGCTTCGGTGTGTTCGATCGAGAAACCAGCTGATTCCAAGGCGCTGCGCATAATCGCTCGCCGAGCGCGGTATCGCGCGGCTTGTTCGTGAACGTGCGTTTCGTCGCCGAGGGCGACGGTCATCGCTCGTTGGACAGGTAGCGGCACCATCAGACCCGAGTGCTTACGTACTTCAAGGATGGTCGCGATTATTTTTGGATCGCCAACGATGATGCCCGCGCGATATCCGGCCAGGTTTGATCGCTTGGATAGCGAATGCACTGCAATTAATCCCGTGTTGTTGCCAGCCGCAACCTTCAAGATAGAGATGGGTTGCACGTCACCAGCAGGGAAATTTAAGTAACACTCGTCGCTCGCAATGATTGCGCCGGTGCGTCGGGCGTAATCGATGGCCGCCTGGAGTTGGGACTGGTTCTGCACTTGTCCGGTTGGGTTGGATGGCGAATTTACCCAGACTAAATCTGCGGTGGGCCAGCGGGATGCATCCAGGTCGACCGGTTCGCTCTGCGCACCAGCAATTTCTGCACCGACTAAATACGTTGGATAGGCAACGGTGGGATAAAGAACTTTCTTACTCTGCAGGATTGTGGGAAGAAGCGCCACGAGTTCTTTCGAGCCGATTGTGGGCAAGACATCAAACTCGCCTTGCACGCCCAATACGTTGATTGCCCAGTCGCGCATTGCCGCGCGTAATTCGGGCGTTCCGACGGTGACCGGATAGCGCGGCGAATTCGCCGATGTGACTAGCGCGTCTTGAATGAATTGAGGAGTGTCATCAACCGGGGTTCCGACCGATAAGTCGATGATGCCGTCCGGGTGTGATCGGGCTTTGTCGCCATACGGCGCCAAAGTGTCCCAGGGGAAATCTGGAAGTTTCAGTTTTCCAAACCTAGCTCTGCTTAGGTGGCATTGCCTTTACTTTTGCATGGTCGGTGCCGGTTGGGCCAACCTTGCTTGCGCCGCCAGGTGAACCAATCTCGACGAAGAACTCTCCGCCCATCTGCTTATAGTCTTTCCACTGGCTAGGGACGTCGTCCTCGTAATAAATCGCTTCGACTGGGCACACCGGCTCGCAGGCGCCGCAATCCACGCACTCATCGGGTTGGATGTAGAGCATACGATCGCCCTCGTAGATGCAGTCGACCGGGCATTCCTCGATACATGACTTGTCCTTGATATCAACACAAGGTTCGGCAATCACGTAAGTCACGGGCAACTCCTTCTCATCCAGGTAATTCCGTTAATAGTAGTAGGCCTCGAATTCTAATAAGTGTTGAAAACTTCTTCGAAACCTAATGGCGCTAGAGTACCGAAAGGTCAACCTTTCGGGCGAGCGGAGCGGTGGAATTGAGCGGCATAAATCACGAGCAACGCCCCTCGTCCTCCGATATCGGCCAAAAAGTCTCGATTCGGCTCCGTGAGGGCGCGGGTTTTCGCGACATCTTAGGAACGCTCATATCTCCGACCCAAGTGCTGAAGAAAGATGGCGCGACTGCGGACTTTGATCCCACTCAGATCGCCGCGTGGCGAATCGTCGAAGCGCGCGATTATCCGGCGGGCAAGGGCCAACCACTCTCGATTCGCATCAACGAATTAGAGCGCATTGCAGAGAAAACCTGGCCCGCGAATACGACCGAGGTTCGCGGTGGCTGGCGTTATCGAATTTCGAGTGGCTTCACTTTTCGAGGTAATTCCATCTTGCCGGTTGGTTCACCGCCGTACGGTGACCCAGAACTTTCGATCGAGCTCGAGGTGGAGCAAGCCGTCGCTCGATATTCCGAAAAAGGAATCACGCCCGCAATCCATATTCCGCTCCCGATTTATGAAAAGCTCGATGAATACCTAGAGGGCGCGGGTTGGGAGATGCGCATCGAAGCCCACTTGATGATTGCCGACTCCCCAGACATCGTCCGAACCGAATTACCGAACGGAGCTACGGTTGAAGTCGCGGATGAACCAAGTGACGAATGGCTCGAGGTTCAGGGCAAGGCCGTGGGATACGAAGTCATGTTGAACTACCCCGCCCAGTATTTCGGAGTGCGGGTCGATGGTTCGTTGGTTAGCGTAATGCGGGTGAGCGAAGCGGATGGTTGGGCGATTTTGAGTCGGTTGTTTGTGAGTGAATCACATCGCGGCCAAGGTATGAGCAAGGGCATAGTGAGTGCGGCTCTGGATCGGTTGAAGAATTCGACTATTTCTAAAATCGCGTTGCAAGTGGATGTCTCCAACCTCACGGCGATTTCGCTCTATACCTCAATGGGATTTCGCGTTCATCACAACTATCGATTCCGAGTTAAAGCATGAAGACCGAGTTATCGCTCTATGACACAAAGGCACGGGAAGAGCTAGCGATAACCGCAGATGACCACCGCCAGGTCCGGATCTATTGCTGTGGCCCTACGGTTTATCGCGACGCGCACGTCGGCAATTTGCGTACATTTCTACTCGCGGATTTCATCGTTCGAGCGCTTCGCTTTCAGGGTTACAGCACGACCGTGGTCCAAAACATCACCGACGTTGGACACATGAGTGAAGATTTCGAAAGTGAAGACAAGGTGCTGGCCGAGGCGCACCGCGTTAAACGGACCGCGCTAGATATTGCACGAGAGTATGAGGATAAGTTCCACCACGATCTGAAGCGCTTGAACGCCCTGCCCGCTGATGTATATCCGCGCGCCAGCGAGTCGATTGAGATGATGCAGGATCTGATCACCAGGCTGATCGTCCAAGGCAACGCCTACGTTGGAACAGATAACTGCGTGTACTTCTCGGCTGAGTCATTTGATTCGTACGGTGCGATTTCCGGTAACCGACTCTCAGATTTGAAGCCGGGCCATCGTTACGAATACACCGAAGACGGAGCGAAGAAATTCCACGCTGACTGGGCGCTCTGGAAGGCGGCCGGCAATCGAACCGAAATGGTCTGGGATTCGCCTTGGGGTAAGGGCTTCCCGGGTTGGCACATCGAGTGCTCGGCTATGTCGATGCACTTCCTTGATTCACGCGTTGATCTTCATCTCGGCGGCATCGATCTTCGATTCCCGCACCACGAAGATGAGCGCGCGCAATCCAATGCCGCCAACGCAAATGAAGAAGTCGTTACATCATGGGTCCACGGCGAGCACCTGCTCTTTGAAGGTCGCAAGATGTCCAAAAGCGCGGGCAACGTTGTTCTGCTCAGTGACGTCATCGCCCGTGGGTTAGACCCGCTCGCGCTACGTCTCTGCTTTCTCGAGAATCGTTACCGCTCGCAGATGGATTTGAGTTGGGATTCGCTTAAGGCTGCCGACTCGACGCTGAGCCGATGGCGCGAAAAAGTTCGCGATTGGGCGAACGATGGCGCCCCCGATAGCGCACTAATCGATTCCACCTGCCTAGCGATAGTTGCCGATATCAATTCCGATATGGACTCACCGCGCGCAATCCAGAAGCTACGTTCGCTCGAGAAAGATGCAGAAGTTAACGGCGCAACCAAGGCCGCGATTTTTATCGCGGTGGACGCGCTCTTTGGATTAGACCTGCAGCGCGTTCCTTCAGATGAGTTGCCAGCCGGAGCACAAGAGTTGTTAGATGCGCGCGCGGTTGCACGAGCGAATAAGGACTATGCCGAAAGCGATCGCCTCCGCGATTTATTAACCGCGATGGGCGTGAAGGTTAAAGACGGCTCTAACGGGTAGGAATTGCCAGACCAGCTATCAACGCGGCCAACCCCAAAACAATAAACGCATTTCCTACGGTGCTGCCGACGATCAAGATTTCTCGTCCCGCGCTAAACGTTCCTGCTCGCATAACCAGAAGTATCCATGACGTTGCGGCTACCAATGTGACTCGCAAAGAATTCCAACGCTGTCGGATGAGTCGAATGCCAAGAAAGGTTGCAATCAGAGCAAGGATCAGACCAATCGGAAGGGAACCCATCTCCACCGAGTGCAGAGCAATACTGGTGAAAGAAAGTACAAGGCCCCAACCAAACGCTGCTAGATATTTCATACGCCCGCGAAGAGCTCCGTCTCGCGACCGTTGGCATCAAATGGGCCAGCCTTCTCGCCCTTGACCAGTGTGTAGTATTCAAAGCCCCAGACCTTGTTGCCGAGATTGTTCGACAGCGCAAAGAATGGGCCGTCCAGTGCGATCTGGGTTGGGTGCGCCTTCATTGCATTCATCTTGGCATCAACATATTCACTTCCGTCAATCACCGATGTAACGACGTCATCCGGCTTAACAAATGGCAAGTCATCGATATTCTCGGTACCGAAGAAGCTACCGCCTTGTTCCTTCATGGTCTTGATACCTTCTTCAACAACAGAACGCGGCATGGTGTTCCAATAAATCTTGGAGATGGTCCACGCCTCTCCCTCGCCGTATGCGGGCTCGGATGCAAGCTCTGCGGCGCGCATGGCGACCCGGTGCGCCTGAATGTGATCGGGATGTCCGTAGCCACCGAAATCGTCGTAGGTAACTAACACTTGTGGCTTTACCTCGCGAATAATTGTCACCAAATAACTCGCGGCTTCGTCAAGGTCTGCCTGCCAAAAAACATCGGTTCGATTGTTGGGATCGGTTCCCATCATTCCGCTATCCCGCCATTGCTTTGCGGGCGCGCCAAGAAATCTAAAGTCGGTAACGCCAAGCGCCGACATTGCATTAGCTAATTCAGTCTCACGATGCTTACCCAAGCCATCCTCTTGCGAGGCCGCTAAGTGGGCGAGTTCTGGAACCAAGACTTCGCCTTCTTCGCCGCGGGTGCAGGTGACCAGCGTGACGTGCGCGCCTTGTGCAACATAGCGAGCCATGGTGGCGCCATTGTTGATGGTCTCGTCGTCGGGGTGCGCGTGAACCAAGAGCAGGCGCTTTCCAGCAAATTCAGTACTCATGCGCACAAGATACGGCAAAGTTAAAGCACTTTCCGAATGGACTACGATTCGGCTGATGACAAACTCAACGCCTGCTGCTGCTAACTCGCAGAACAAAGTTCGCCTGCCTCGCGACGAGCGCCGAGCACAACTCCTCGCAGCCGCACTTGAAGTCTTTACGGCTGCTGGGTATCACGCGGCCGCCATGGACGAAATCGCTGATCGTGCTCAGGTAAGCAAGCCAGTTTTGTATCAGCACTTTCCTTCAAAGTTAGATTTGTATCTCGCGGTTCTGGACCTTCACATTGATGCGCTGATCTTTGATATTCAAAAGGCGGTCTCATCGACAAAGGACAATGCGGATCGCGTTAAGGCGACGGTCACCGCATACTTTGACTTCATCACCCGCGAAGGCGAAGCCTTCCGCTTGCTCTTCGAGAGCGATATGAACGTCGAGCCACAAGTGCGCGAACGACTCAATCGCATGACCTACGACTGTGCCGCTGCATTCAGCGCGGTCATCGCGCTCGATACCGGATTGCCAAAGGAAGCATCCATGATGCTTGCAGTCGGACTTATCGGAACCGTGCAAACCTCTGCCCGTCATTGGCTCGAACGCGATAGCAAAATCAGTCGTGAAGTCGCCGACGAATTAGTCTCAAATCTCTTGTGGCGCGGTATTTCGGCTTTCCCAAAGTCGTCGAACTAAAGCCCTAGCAAGAAATAGGTCATCTCCCGATAGGCCTGTGCAATCGCCGATTCCTTTGAGCTGACCAATACGGATTGCTTCTTTAGTTCGCCCAATCCAACCTGATTTCCTTTCGGAATAGCGGTATCCAGGATCGGCATTTCTTGCGATAACTCGGTTGCGAACTCGCTACCCAAATCCTTTTGCAGCACGGCCAAACCGTGAACCTCAGTAGCGCGAATGTTCTTCACCTGAATCGCACCACGAATTGCGCCGATGGTCTCGGTAAACGGCACCACAACCTTGGTCGCGGATTCAACCCCCCATGCAAGTGCTTGCGAGATGGAGCTCGGCAGATCGAGTACAACAACGTCAATCGGCAATTCGGCGGCGGCCATCGCCGATGCGAAGTTCTTTGACCAGACCGCACTATCGGGATTGCGCTCTAGAACTGAATTGCGGGCCGAGGAAGGAATAAATGTGTATCGCTCGGCGGTAGATAACCCGGCGGTCGAAATCCCTGCCCTTCCCTGAAGTACATCGGCCGAGCTATGGCGAGGATTTTCTACACCATGAAAAAAAGTCAGCGTGGCTCGCTCGTCCATATCGACAAGCACCGTGCGCTTGCCGTACTCAACCGCCGAGGTCGCAATCGCTCGGGCTGTTGTGGTCTTGCCGGTGCCGCCTGCTGGATTGGCTACCGCGATAATTACCATCACGAAGCTTCAGCCTGCTTGGCCTTTGCCGCGCGAGCGATCGGACCTTCACGAAATTGTTGTGGCACCAGTAAAAGTCCGGTGCGCATTGCGCGCAGCGCAACGTCGGTCGCAATTCTTTGCCCAGGCAAGGAAGGAATGTTGTACATCGTGCGCGCCCAATCCGGCAACGAAGCGCTTGCTAATGCAACAACGCTCGCCCATGCGGGCGCAGCTGGCGTCGCAAAACGAATCACACCTGGCATTGGCGGAATGGTCAGAAAGAGCGCTGCGCGCTTCGCATCGTCGCTCGCCATTAACTCTGGCTTTATATCCTCAAAATATTTGATCATCTGACCGACAGAAGCTGGCGTATCTGCGCGCGAAATTCCCACCTGATGCGCGAACTCCACCATCTCTGCAACATATTGATTCTGTTCGTCCATCGTGAGCTTTAACCCCGAACGGACCGCCACGTCTAGGAATGAATCGACGAGCGCCATATGAACCCAGAGAAGAAGGTGCGGGTCATTCAGTCCGAGCTTTGTGTGAACCGAGCGCACTCGTGCCGATAGGGCTTCCGCTTCATCCTTTGGCGCGAAAGTAATCGTCGCTACGTAATCGCCGGTGCGTTGTAGGCGACCCCAGGCGTCTTCCCGAAAATTTGAATTCTTCGCTACGCCATCCATCGCTCCTGGATGCAGAGCTTGTTCGAGTAACGCGCGCACTCCACCAACCGCCATGGACGGGTCAGAATGAATCCGCCACGTGACGCTATCCGGCGCAAAAAGTGAGGCGGACATTAGAGGTTAAAAAATCCCTTAATCGATTGAACAATCATTTCGACCGCGATTGCCGCCAACAAGAGGCCAGCGATGCGAGCCAAGAGATGTACGCCAGATTCACGAATGAGCCCCAGAATCTTGGTCGAGAACATCAGGGTTATACCAATTGCGCAATGCACCGTGATGATTGCCGCGGCAAGAGCCCATTTCATCTGAGCGGTGTGGGCATACTGAACATAAAGAATTGTTGTGACGATTGCACCTGGGCCAGCCAACAACGGAGTGCCGAGTGGAACGAACGCCACATTCGCATTCGCGCCTTTCTCTGTGGATTCATCCTTACCTTTTAGCAAATCAAGCGCAATGAGGAACATTAACAATCCACCTGCGCCCTGCAACCCATTAATGGAGACGTGAAGATAATCAAGAATGAACTTTCCGAAAAGCGCGAAACCGACGATGACGATGAGCGAGGCCATCGCTCCCTGCCAGGCCAGACGAACACGTTGGCGTGGCGTTGCGCCAGTAACCAAACCAAGAAAGACCGGCGTCGCACCTGGAGGATCCATAATCACAAAGAGCGTGACGAATGCTTGCAAGCCAAAGGTGATCGCAGATGTAGTGGCGACGATATTCATCGAGACACAACCCTTCTGGCATTCGCACGGGCTTCGAGGCGAAGCCATTGTTCGGGATCTGTGACGCACTCCCCGAGCTGATTCAGTTTACCGTTGCCGTGGTAATCGCTCGACCC
>DAIPLA010000072.1:0-4939 GCA_036769465.1 Candidatus Nanopelagicaceae bacterium | reverse complement strand
TTCTGAGCGGGCTCGTCTGGAGTTTTCACGTCGCTAAGCGCTGGAGAAGTTTCATCTAATGAATCAGCGATTCGTTCGATGTTGGTGACGAGTGAAATGCTTCGGACTAACTGATCATGGTCGACGTGCGAGGAATCTTCGATGAGTTTGTCGGCCAAGGTAGCGCCAGCAAGACGAACTTCATCGGCTAGCAATGTATCGGCGACCCCATCGCCTTCGCTCATGTTCTCTGCCTTGGCAGAGATAGCGAACGAAGCAGCGGAGAGCGCCTCGGCAATCTGTCGGTTAACGGCCGCGGGAATTCCTTTATCTACAGCGGAATCAAAGAGCGTCCGCGCGATGGTGCGGACCTGCACCACAGTGTGTTCTACTGCTACGCCGCGAATATAAAGATCCTCTGCCTCATCTTGTTCGGCGGTCGGAAACCACCGTGCATAACGACGCGCTTCAAGTGCTTGAGCACGCACTGACGGAATCTCTTCAACCAGCAAACGAGCCTTTGCTAGCCACTTGCCCGCATCGCTCTCGGTGAATCCTGCAGCAACGCCTTCTGACATTTCACCTAATAGTTTCGCGGCGCGATTAGCCAACGACGCAACAAGGTCGATGGTGCGACCGGCTGGTGTCTTGGGGTGCATGAAATAAGAGAAGGCGATTGCGACCGCCGCACCCATCAAGGTCGACATCAAACGGTGGAAGGCGGTGGATTCGCTCAGCCCAGGGCCAATAACAATGAGCGCGGTAACCGGGACGTTTACGGACGCGACTTCACCAAGGTGCAATCCACGAGCCACGACCGAACAGAGCACAACCGTGACGCCGACCGCGATAAAGCCAAAGTGGAAAATCCATACGGACAACAGCGCTACGCCGGCACCGATTGCCGTGCCAACGATCTGTCCAAATCCTTCGCGAACGGATTTGTAGAGCGACATACGAATCGAGAGACTGCAGACGATGGCGGCGACCAGGCCGCCATTCTTAAAAGCTAGATCACCGATTGCCCACGCACTCGAAGCAGCGATTCCGGTAACCGCGACCTGCCGAACCCAGATGCGCCGATCAGTAAAGAGCTTGATTACTCTCTCTGCGGCGCGCTTAAACATGGGAAGTCGAGAAATTATCCGGCGAGAAGTACGCCGAGATACATCGCTGAAAGAGCAAAGAGGCCGCTGAGTGATCCCCAGATTGCGATCGACTTACGAGAGTTTGAGCGAGTGTGAACGTAGGCCGCGACACCCGACAAAAGAACAACTGTCATCTTCGCGCCGAGAACCGCGTGATAATTAGAAGGCACACCGGTCTTTGGGATTTGGAACATATTCCACGAGCCCGTGATCAACAGAAGCGCGAATGCGGTCCAACCAATCTTGTTGAAGGCGCGGGCAATAATCTTGGGTAGCTCTGGATTTTGCTTGCGAAGTACCGGAACGAGTGCGGCGAGGGTGAATTGACCACCGACCCAGATGCAGGCGCCAAGGACGTGAAGACCGAGGCGAATACTGTCGAGGGCTGATGCGAGGTGGACTTGGTTTGCGGCGATTGAAATCATGGGCTAAGAATAGTCGCTCGACTAGGTCAATTTCGGGTTATGGACGTGCTTTCCGGCCGAAGAAAACCCAAAGGGCTTGAACCGAAAGTATGAGAGCGAAACCGAAGAGAAGGTCTTCGACCGGCGCACTTGCAATTCGTTTGCCGATGATTTCATGCGCGTTATACATCACGATATTGCGCGAGGTGAGCCACCAATTAGTAAGCAGCTGGAAAGGCAGAATAATGGCGTACGAGGTCCAGAAGACTTTACGACGAATCAGAGCGGTTTTAAGAGCAAATAGATCCAGAAGAAGTGAAAGTATCACCGCGTCGATAGCGATTTGGGTGTAGCTCATTCGTCACCCACTATCCAGTGCTTTTTCACGCGGCGCACTGCTTCGAGAGTCATGATTGCGGCTAGAGGGACGACCAAAAAGAATAGATATTCCTCAAGCGGGATTCGAAGTGGGCCGCATATTCCCAGAATTTGCCGGGTATCGAAGTGCCAATGCTTACGAGAGATTGCGTAGGCATCCCAGAGAACAAAGAGGAGCGCGACCGGCAGAATTGCTTTGAGCCAGCGCCGCCATCGGACCAAAACTCGAACTTTGAGGGCGATCTCGAGCCAAAATGAACCGATAATTGTGAAGGCGAGCATTGCAATGTAGCTCCATTTCAACACTCGCCTATTCTCCACTATTTATTACGTTTGCGCCTGTACCAAGCTTTCATGTTCTTGATGTGGCCACGTCTGGCGAGCATGCCCAGAATCAGGCCCAGTGCGATTGAAAACCATCGATCCATGCATACCCCCTTTAGTGATTAGTCATTAGCGCCAAAGAAGGAGAAGATTTGATAGACGAAAACGACGGTTTGCGCATCGCTTAATATCCGTGCCACTACCGGTTCCGCCGCGTTGTAAACGCTGGTCGCCGTCGAGCCGACTTGCGAGATGATGGATGGGCCAGGCACATATCCCCCGCCGCCAGACGTTGAATCAGTCATCGCAAAAGCTGGGGTCGCAGCCATGCCGAGCGCCAATACAGAAGTCGCGGTCACTAAGCGAAGTGAATTTCTGGATTTTAGGAAAGACATTCTTTTCTCTTCTCCTCATTGGGATTGTTCCCAACGGGAGATTGCGGTCGCGCCCTCTCGAAAATTTCCTCGTCTATTTGCGGGCGCTTACCAAATCCTTGAACGCTTCGTAAACAAAGCAGAACGTCAGATGCAACCGCAAAGATGCACGAATGACGGTTTTGCGATGGGGCGAATTGACGATTCACGCGGAATATCGACAACTTCTGGTTCGCGACGTATCCGTCTATTTGACGCGACGCGAATTCGATTTACTTCAATTGCTTATTAGCGACCCGCATCAAGTTTTTTCACGGGGTCAGATTCTTAAGGTCATCGGGACGAATGACGGAATCGGTGCGGATCACATCGTGGATACCCACGCATCGCGGGTAAGAATAAAGATTGTTGCAGCGGGTGGGCCCCGATTAATTCAGGCGGTTCACGCCATTGGATTTAAGTTAGCGCGCCAACAAGAACGCTAATGCGTGACCGTCGTTAACGTGAACGTTGCCGATGCAGTACCCGAGGCCGCGTTCGCGGTAAGGGTGTAAGTCGAGGCTGCCATCACTTCTGAAGGTGTTCCGGATAGCAAGCCAGTTGAGGAGTTGAGTGTTAAGCCTGCCGGCAAGGTGCCTGTCAACGTAAATGATGTGAATGGGCCGCCGAGACTGCTGATGCTGTAGGTATTGGCCGTGGTTGCTGCCGTCGCGGTATCCAGAGTGAATGAGGTGTTCGACAATGTGATGCGCGGTGACTCATTTGTCTGAGTGAATGGAGTCAACGTGTCGGTCACGGTTCCGGCGGATGTCGTCGTAATTGCAAGATCGCCCGTGCTGTTAGACGAGGTAGTCACGAGCGTCAACGTTGAATCACTAACAACCGTGTAGCTGGCGACCGGCATACCGTTGATTGTCACGGCGGTGACGTTTGCTTGGTTAACAAAGCCAGTACCCGTGACCGTAACCGTCGTTCCGGTAGGTCCTGACGTCGGAGTGAAGCTGGCAATAGTTAGACCGGCAGAGCTTGGCGTCGTGGTCACAGTAAATGGAACCGGCGAAGGAATGACGTCGCCCGCACTAGTCCACACAATAATTGGACCTGACGTGCTCGCGGCAGAGACCGTGAAGGTAATTTGTGTACTGCCATTGAACGTAAGTGATGATATGTGATCTCCGCCGAAGCCCACTTGCAAGTACGGAATCGTGTGGTTCGCGATGTTAAATCCGGTACCCGTGATGGTCACAACGGTGCCCACAGGTCCTGACGTAGGACTTATGCTCGTGATTGCAAGGTTTGTATCCGGCGCAGGTGTGCCCGTATCTACCTTCATCGGTCCTTGCGCAATCTGCAATGTGTGAGATCCACCAACGTTGTATGTCTGAACAATGGCGGTGTAGGACTCGAAGGTTATCGAAGAAACCGGGCTGACCACAGGATAGTAATTATTGTCAGCAGGCTTCACCGCATAGACCAGACACGTTCCAGCACTGGATGTAGTAATGGTGGTGCCATAGGTCGTGGACGCGATTGAACAATTTGTCGCTGTTCCACCAGTTACCAGCTTGAAGATCGTCTGCTTCGACGAGTTGCCGCCGTTGGTTGTCAGATATGTATTCTGGTTGGCCATGCCCACAACTCCGCTAGGAATAGTCAGCGCAGACTGATTAATTTTCTTCACGTGCAGCCCCGAAGCAGCAGCAACGTATTGCACCGCCACATAGTTGGACAACGGACGTGACGAAGCCAAGGTCAATGCCGACGGAGTCACCGTATAAATACCGGCGTTTATCGGTGCTTGCTTCGTCGACGTTAATGAGTTGACATCAAATGCCCGGATTGGACGCAGCGCGACCGTCGTTGCATTCTTGTTGTCTACGCCAGTCACCGAGCCGCTCGACATATTTAGCGTAAAGACTTGAGTCGTACTGCTCTCTGTTGAAGACCAATAGTGAGCCGTGCTATCCAGGCCAAGAATTAATCTCTGGCTCCACATCTGGGTTAACTCGGCGGTTGATGGGATATACCAATCACTGAAGTTATTTCCAGCGTAAGCGATGGCCTGACGAATGGCGCCGGATGGGCAGCCAGGGCCAGCTAGCAAGGTGTTGCTTGCGCCATCACCCAAGCCGCCTAACGTGGCGGATTCCGAAACGTTGGAGACTGAACACCATTGATACATCGTGCCCGTATCTGATGTGTTCCAGGTCGCTGGTGCTGCTTCTAGGTAGCGTCCCCATGTCTCGGTCTGGGTATCCACGTAGAAGACGATTCCGCCACCAGGACCCACCTGACCGATGGAACATGTGCCACCAGTCGCACAGGTTGATCC
>DAIPLA010000071.1:0-4974 GCA_036769465.1 Candidatus Nanopelagicaceae bacterium | reverse complement strand
CGCAAGAGCAGACCCTATCAGCGCGGGGGAAGGGGGGCAAAAACCTTTTCCCGCGTGTGGAAACGCAAAATCAGGCTAGTGAAGCTCGTTCTTCACTTTGTAGCGGTCATACGAGGCTTGGATTTCGGCCTGAGCGGCGTCGTGACCGACCCAGTCTCCGCCGTGGACTTCTTTGCCTGGCTCGAGGGTTTTGTAGACCTCGAAGAAGTGCTTGATTTCATCCAACTCATAATGCGGAACATCGTTGAGATCTTGAAGCGCGCTCTTGCGAATATCTCCAGCAGCAACGCAAAGAAGTTTGTCGTCGCCACCCTTTTCATCTGTCATTCGGAACATTCCGATGACGCGACATGAAACAACGCAACCAGGGAATGTTGGTTCATCCAACATCACGAGCGCATCGAGTGGGTCGCCATCGTTAGAGAGCGTGTGCTTGACGAATCCGTAGTCGTGTGGAAAACGAGTCGCGGTGAAGAGCATGCGATCGAGGCGGACTTCGCCGGTATCATGATTAATCTCGTACTTGTTGCGGCTACCCGCTGGGATTTCGATGACCACATCGAAAATCATTGGCTTGGTCACTGGGTCCCCATTCAGGTCGGCACTACTTCAAAAAGGTGGGGTGAGCGACGGGGCTCGAACCCGCGACATCTCGGACCACAACCGAGTGCTCTACCAGCTGAGCTACGCCCACCATGGATGGCCAATAGTACGGCACGCGGCCATGCCCTCGTAATTCAGGGAATTTATGCGGGGATAAAGATGCTGGAGCGGTAGTAATCCAGCTCATCTATCGAATCGCGAATGTCGCCGAGCGCGCGATGGTTGCCCGTCTTCTTCGGCGCATTGAAGTAGACCTTGGGATACCAACGGCGAGCCAGCTCCTTGATGGAGGAGACATCGACCGTGCGGTAGTGCAGGTATTCGTTAAAGGCGGGAAGGTCGCGCGAGATGAATCCTCGATCGACGTAGACCGAGTTGCCGGCCAGCGGCGACTTTCCCGCGCCGGGTGCGTACTTGGTGACATATTCCAAAATCTGAGTTTGGGCCTCTTCAAGCTCGACGCCATTCGGGATCTCGGTGATCAAGCCGGAGGCGGTGTGCATCTCGCGAACGAAGTCATTCATGCCCGCTATCTGATCCTCGCTGGCGCGAATCACGAGGTCAACGCCTTCACCCAGAACGTTGAGCTGGGAGTCGGTAACCAAGACCGCGATTTCCACCAATACATCTTTATTAAGGTCGAGACCGGTCATCTCGCAATCGACCCAAATCAAGTTGGGGGAGTCAGCAGCCATAAGCGAAGGGTAACTGACCAGGCGGGCGCTCGCTCCGCGCGATTTCACCGCTCGTTCACCTTCTCGTAACCTTTTCATAAGGTAAAAAACCTGGCCCGGGGGAAAACTTCACCCCATGTCCTCAACCCTCATTGAGCCCTCTTCGGCCGGTTCGGCTGGTTCTCCGAAGTCGATTCCTGCCAAGCGCGAAATCACAACCAAGCCGCGCTTCTCGGACAAAGTATTTCGTGGCGTCGTAACAGGTGGCGGACTTTCATCACTCGTCATCCTCGGATTGATCCTTGGATTCCTTCTCTATGAAGGCTATGCAACTCTTAAATCACAAGGCATTCACTTCTTAACCGGCAGCAACTGGCAAGCAGTACAAAACGATGCGGGTGTTGTCGACCTCCACAAGTCGCAATTCGGAATCGCAGCAATGCTTGTCGGCACTTTGGTCGTCGCATTGATTGCAATCATCGTGGGTGTTCCACTTTCAGTCGGCGCCGCTATCTACTTAACTTTCTACGCACCAAATTTCATTAAGAAGATCATGGTCACCCTGATCGACTTAATGGCCGCCTTCCCGTCAATCCTCTTTGGTTTGTGGGGCTTCTTTATTCTTGAGGGCAGCGCCGAATACTGGGCCAAACTTCTGCACAAGTACTTAGGCTTCATTCCTTTCTTCAAGATGGAAGTTCCATACTTCTCGCGTTCACCATTTATCGCTGGCTTGGTTCTTGCAATCATGATTATTCCGATTGTCACATCAATCTCTCGCGAAATCTTTTCTCAGACACCGCTCGATCGCATTCAAGCCGCATATGCCTTGGGCGCGACTCGTTGGGCAATGATCCGCGCTGTTGCTTTCCCTTATGCACGGTCTGGAATCGTGGGTGGAGCGATGCTCGGCCTTGGTCGCGCCATGGGCGAGACCGTTGCGGTGTACACAGTGTTGAACATCGTCTACAAGGTCAACTTCCACATTCTTATTAGCGCCGGCGGTAACGTCGCATCGATGATTCTCGCCAAGTTCGGCGAAGCCAGCCCGATGGAAGTCAAAGCGCTGATGGCCGCTGGTCTCGTTCTCTTTATCGTGACGCTGATCGTTAACTCGCTTGCGACCACCATCGTCTCGCGTTCGAAGAAGGGCCGCTAATGTCGAACGACGTCATCGTGCCCGCGAACACAACGCCAAAGCCACGCCAACCATGGGCGGCCTCACCGAAGGATCGCATCGAAACCGGGGCGCTTTTTATTGGGGCGGCGCTTCTCTCTTGGATTCTCGTAGCGGTTACACCAATGAAGGGAAAGCTCGCGTATGTCGCGGTCTTCTTCTTGGCCTTCATCGTTATCGACTTCATTTTTAACTATGTAAAGCGCGGAAGCGCCGCCGCCAAAGACAGCGTCTTTCGTGGTGCGGTCACCGCTGCGATTGTTATTGCGGTTATGCCAATCGTTTCCATCTTGGCGACCGTCTGGATTCGCGGACACAAGGGCCTGCACTGGACCTTGTTCACCACCGATATGCACTCAGCGACTTACACCGATCCAATCGCACACGGTGGCTTGTTGCACGCGATGCTCGGTACTGCGTTGCTCGTTATTTTTGCGATGGTCCTTTCAGTACCAATCGGAATCTTGACCGCGATCTACCTGACCGAAATCAAGGGTCGCTTCTCGCGCCCTATTAAATTCTTGGTGCAGGCGATGTCGGGTGTTCCATCCATCGTCGCTGGACTCTTTATCTTGGCCGCCATCGTCTATCCGATGACCAAGCAATACAACGGCGTCGAGGGCTCTCTCGCCTTGGCTATCTTGATGATTCCTACCGTTGCTCGTACATCTGAAGAAGTGCTGCTTCTTATTCCAGCCGACCTTCGTGAAGCAGGTGTCGCGCTCGGAGGCACCCAGTGGCGCACCGTCATGATGGTCGTTGTTCCTGCCGCTCGCAGCGGCTTGATCACCGCGATGATCCTGGGTGTTGCTCGCATCGCGGGCGAGACCGCACCTCTTGTTTTGCTCACCGGCGGCGGCGATACTAAGAACGCCAATATGTTCCATGGACCTATGGGTTCATTGCCGTATTACATCTGGAAGGGCTTTACCCAAGGCACGCCAGAATCTGTAACTCGTGCGTGGGCCGGCATCTTGGTTCTTCTCGTACTTGTTCTTGTTTTGTTCGGTCTAGCGCGTTACCTCGGCAATCGAAAGGTCGGTAAGTAACCATGATCGGCAATGATTCTTCGGATACAAATAATGTTGAGGGCAACAATGAAGGAGAGAATATGAACGAGACAACAACTTCATCGTTGTCACAAATCGCGGGTGCAAAGACCGCGAAGGCGCCAGGCAACAGCGCGATGGGTGTGGGCCTCGAGGCGCGCGGCGTGCACGCATGGTTCGGTGAGAAGCACGCACTCGCTGGCGTATCACTCGACTTCTGGCCCGGCACCGTCACCGCATTGATCGGTCCTTCCGGTTGTGGAAAGTCAACCTTCATTCGCACCTTGAACCGTATGCACGAGTTCATTCCTGGCGCCGCTATGGCGGGTGAGGTTCTTCTTAACGGCGAAGATGTCTACGCACCTGGCGTTGACGTTACAAAGATTCGTCTGAAGGTGGGCATGGTTTTCCAGAAGCCAAACCCATTCCCTTCGATGACTATTGCCGAGAACGTGCTTGCGGGTTTGAAGCTGGCACAGCTCAAGGCCGAGAATAAGGATGACTTGCTCGAAGAATGTCTCGAGCGCGCAGGCCTGTGGTCAGAAGTAAAGGATCGCCTCAACACTCATGGTGGAGCGCTCTCCGGTGGCCAACAGCAACGTCTCTGCATCGCGCGTTCGCTCGCGGTGCGCCCACAGGTTCTCTTGATGGATGAGCCTTGCTCGGCACTCGACCCAGGTTCAACACTGAAGATCGAAGAAACCATCCAACATCTTTCATCATCCGTCACCATCATCATTGTGACCCACAACATGCAGCAAGCGGCACGTGTCTCGGATTACACCGCGTTCTTCTTGTCTGAAGGTGGCCCAGGTCAGATGGTTGAAGTCGGCCCAACGAATGAAATTTTCTCGCGTCCGAAGGACAAGCGCACCGAAAATTATGTGACGGGACGCTTTGGTTGATTCACCTGCTGTTCACTTTGGCATCGACTGCCGTTCACCGTTTGGTGGGCGGCAGTTTCTCTTTGCTCCATAGATTTCTCCCCACAGATGAGTTATCCCGTAACTCACCACCGAAAGGGAGTCCATGAAGGTTTCACGTTCACTTAAGGTTGCTGCAGCTGTTGTTGCAGTTTCAGCCTTGGCTGCAAACTCTGCAGTCGCTGCGGTTTCAATCACCGCTGGCGGATCATCATTCGCTGCACCACTTATCAACGCTTGCAAGGTTGCATGGCAGACATCAACCGGCAACACCCTTACCTACACCACTTCCTCTTCAGGTACAGGTCAGACCAACGAGAACAACGGAATCGGCGATTTCAACTTCTCAGATTCTTCTTACACCTCAACAAAGTCAACAGTTGTTCACATCCCAGTAGTCGCAGCTCCAATTGCTGTTGGTTACAACTTGCCAAACCAGTCTAAGGATCTTTACCTTTCACAGAAGACCCTCTCAGACATCTTCGCTGGCAACGTCACCAAGTGGAACGATCCAGAGATTGCTGCTGACAACAACCGCACTGTTTCTG
>DAIPLA010000070.1:0-5218 GCA_036769465.1 Candidatus Nanopelagicaceae bacterium | reverse complement strand
TTGGGCATCATCGCGCAGGCAATCGCCGCGACGTGGGGCGTAACTACACCTGATGAGAAGGTCAATGTCTATGGTGGCTCGGACATCGTGGGCGGAATGAGCGCGATTCTTTAGTCGTTTTGATGCTTGACTATCGCTAAATGCAGGGCAGGTTTAGACTTCTTTTATGACTTCCCAAGCTCATCGCGTCGCGACGCTGATGGTGCACACATCACCGCTGGATCAAGCCGGTACCGGCGATGCTGGTGGCATGAATGTGTATGTCGTGGAGAATGCCATAAAAATGGCGCAGGCCGGTGTGGAAGTAGATATCTTCACTCGCGCCACATCACCCAACCTTCCGAAGTCGGTTCGGATTGCCGATGGCGTGACGGTCCGTCACTTAGAAGCGGGTCCGTTCGAAGGTTTATCGAAGGAAGAATTGCCGTCGCAGATTTCGGCGTTGACCTCGTCATTCATGCACGAGACCGCGGAATTTGGTCCACAGTATTACGACATCATCCATTCGCATTACTGGATTAGCGGCCAATTGGGATGGATGGTTTCGGAGCAAACCGGAATTCCACTGGTCCACACCATGCACACGATGGCGCGCGTAAAAAACCTTGCGTTGGCCGATGGCGAAAAACCAGAGCCGTTGGTTCGCGCGATTGGTGAAGAACAAGTTGTCCGTAACGCCAAGGGCTTGATTGCTAACACCGACGCAGAAGCCGCAAGCTTGGTCTCGCTGTACGACGCTTGTCCAGACAATGTTTTTGTTGTGACTCCTGGCGTCGACCTTCAACGCTTCACTCCCGGAAGTGGCAAGAGCGCCGCGCGTGAAAAGTTGAACATCGCTCCGGACGCGATGATGCTGACCTTTGTCGGTCGAATCCAACCTCACAAAGGTCCCGAAGTATTGATTCGCGCCGCTGCCGAAATGGTTCACCACTCGCCGCATCTGCGCGCGAAGTTAGCGATCGTGATCATGGGTGGCGCATCTGGAAATGGATCGACCGAACCAGAACGTCTTACCGCGCTCGCACAATTCTTGGGCGTCCATGACATCGTGCACTTCATGCCGCCGGTATCGCGCGACGAACTCGCGGATTGGTATCGCGCATCCGACTTGGTCTGCGTGCCGAGTTATTCAGAATCATTTGGTCTTGTAGCTCTCGAAGCACAGGCGTGCGGAACTCCTGTTGTTGCGACAGCTGTTGGTGGATTGCGCACCGCGGTATCGGACGGAATCTCTGGCTCGTTGGTCGACGGTCACGATCCCAAGGCGTGGTCCGCGGTTATCTCGCGTTTATTGGCCGAACCACATCGTCGTTTGTTGTTATCGATGGGCGCGGTCGAGCACGCATCACACTTTGGCTGGGAGGCGACTGCTCGTCGCACCTTGGATGTCTACGACACCATCTTGTCGCGTGGCTCGGAACAATCCCTCAGCATTGTTATTTAGGTTCTAGGTTTATTAACCAGTATGAGCCTGCAATCAGCCGTTATTGAGGATTTTCTCGAATCACATGATCTTGATTATGAGAAGTCAGGGGATGCGACTTATTTTCTGACGCTGCCGGGTGAAAAGAAATTGCAGACGCATGTGGCGCTGGTCTTGGGCGAGCATTCGCTCAGCATTAACGCCTTTGTCATTCGCAAGCCGGATGAGAACGCCGAGGCGGTGCACGAATGGTTGTTGAAGAAGAACGCATCTATGTATTCGGTCGCCTTTGCGATCAATGAATTAGGCGATGTATTTCTCGTCGGCCGATTGCCGTATTCGGCAATCACCGAACAAGAGTTAGATCGAGTCTTGGGTGCGGTCTTGCAGTATTCGGACTCGTCCTTTAATCCATTGTTGGAGCTCGGCTTCTCCACAGCGATTCGCCGTGAATGGGCCTGGCGAGTTTCGCGCGGCGAATCACTCGCAAATCTCAAGGCGTTCGAGCACCTGATTTAGCGCGCTTTTTCTCGGTTAAGATTGGCGCATGACTTCGAAGCTAATCTTGCTCCGCCACGGCGAGAGCGAATGGAATGCAAAGAACCTTTTCACCGGTTGGGTAGACGTTCGTCTCTCCGAAACCGGCGAGGCCGAAGCAAAGCGTGGCGGCGCGCTCTTGAAAGAGCGCGGTCTGTTGCCCGATGTTGTTCATACATCCTTGTTGCGACGCGCAATTCACACCTCGCAATTAGCGCTGGATGTGGCCGATCGTCATTGGATTCCGGTTCGCCGATCGTGGCGCTTGAATGAGCGTCACTACGGTGCGTTGCAGGGCAAGGATAAAAAAGAGACGCTGGCGGCTTACGGCGAAGAGCAGTTCCAACTGTGGCGCCGTTCCTTCGACGTGCCACCACCACCTATCGACGACAACGATCAATATTCACAAGCAGGCGATCCTCGTTATGCCGACCTCGGTGCATCTATGCCGAAGACCGAGTGCTTAAAGGATGTTATTACTCGCATGCTGCCGTACTGGGATGAGGCGATCGTTCCTGATCTCAAGGCCGGCAAGGTGGTATTGGTTACCGCGCACGGAAATTCACTGCGCGCGTTGGTCAAGCACTTGGATGGCATTTCGGATGCGGATATCGCTGGACTCAATATTCCTACCGGTATTCCTTTGCTCTACGAATTAGATAGCGCGCTCAAGCCAGTCAAGGCCGGCGGCGAGTATCTAGATGCAGATGCGGCGAAGGCGGCTATCGAAGCGGTAGCGAACCAGGGTAAGAAGTAAATCTAATTACAGCGCTGGTGAATATTCACCGGTCACCAAGAAGTAGACGCGGCGGGCAATAGAGACAGCGTGGTCGCTGCAACGCTCGTAATAACGGCCGAGCAGAGTCATGTCGATCGCGGACTCGACTCCGTGTGGCCATGAATCCTCGAGCAAGATAGAGATCAGCTTGCGATGAAGCTTGTCCATCTCATCATCGTCGCTCTCAATTTCTAGGGCGCGCGCGGCATCGCGGTGTTCCATCACGGCAGAAATCTTGTCGATGATGCTGTTCGCGGCGCGACCCATCTCAGTGATGGTGCCGGTCAGCTCTGGTGGAACGGCGCAATTTGGATAACGCATGCGTGCTTGCTTGGCGATGTGGTGTGCCAAATCGCCCATACGCTCGAGATCGGCGCTCATGCGCAACGAAGTCACAAGGGTGCGAAGGTCGGATGCGACGGGTTGTTGGCGAGCCATCAAATTGATGGTGCGGGCATCCAAATCATGTTGAATCTTGTCGATGACGTCATCTTCTTGAATTACTTTTTCGGCCAGCGCTAAATCTGAGTTAAGCAACGCGGTGGTTGCGGTTGCCATTGCATCTTTCACCAAGGCAGCCATCTGCAAGAGACCGGTGCCGATACTGTCGAGTTCGTCGTGGAAGGCGTCGCGCATGGGGTAAGAGTATTAGAGAAGGTTCGGGTCCGCCGTTTCATCTGTGAACAGGTCTTTAACAAACGGTAAAGAATTGGCTTTTTCACGCATATTGGCGGCTTTAGGTGTGAGGACTACGGGGGACACTCCTACGATTACCCCATGGCATGGCTCAAGCGAAAAGAGGAGGAGAACCGTCCTGCCCCATCGCTTTTTGCCGTTCCGCAATCGTCGCTTGCCCCTGAATTTATCGATCTCCTTCGCGCGGTCGACGCCGAGAGCATCGTGCTTAACGCCAGCGACATCGTTGATTATTCATCCGAAGGAATCGCAACATTTAATTTGATTCGCGATGAACGTGTTGCAAACGAATCACTCATTCGATTGGTGCGCGCGGTTCGACGCTCGGGCTTGGCTCAAGAAGCGACGCTGGAATTGCCGCGTGGTCCAGTCGGTGCCGGTACGCATGACTTGCTCGTGCGCGTTCTCCCGTTGGGCAACGCCGGCCAGGTCGCCATTCTTATTTTCGATGATTCAGAGATGCGTCGGTTGGATTCAATTCGCCGTGACTTTGTCGCCAACATCTCGCACGAGTTAAAGACCCCAATCGGCGCGCTTTCTATCCTGAGCGAGGCAGTACTGGGTGCGAGCGATGACCCAGAAGCGATTACCCGATTTGCTAACCGGATGCAGACCGAAGCGAAGCGGTTATCGGATTTGGTTCAAGAAATTATTAACCTCTCGCGGTTGCAGGACGACGACCCGTTAAAGCGAGCCGGCACCTTCCCGATTGTTGAATCTATCCGTGAAGCAATTGATCAATCGCGATTGACTTCGGAATCTCGTCGCACCGACATTATTTTTGCGAGCGAGAGCACCGCGCTTGTTAAAGGCGATCAAGTACAGATCACGATGGCTATTCACAACCTAATTGAGAACGCGATTAATTACAGCCCCGAGGGAACTCGTGTGGCGATCGCGCTAAAGACCCAAGATGGATTGTTGGAAATTTCTGTGTCGGATCAGGGCATCGGAATTCCCGAGAAGGACCTCGAACGAATCTTCGAACGCTTCTACCGCGTCGATCCCGCCCGCAGTCGTTTGACCGGCGGAACTGGACTGGGACTTTCCATTGTGAAACACATTGTGACCAACCACGGTGGCGACATCGCGGTGTGGAGCGTCGAAGGCGCTGGCAGCACCTTCACTATCCGGCTTCCAATTTTCACTCCAGAGTCAACCGATCTTGATAACGCAGAAAACACAACAGCCGTGGAGGCACATTCATGACGAAAATCCTTGTTGTCGAGGACGAAGCTTCTTTCTCTGACGCGCTGGCATATTTGCTGGGCCGCGAAGGTTTCGAAGTATCGATTGCGGACACGGGTACCGCCGCTATCGAAGAGTATGACCGTCATGGCGCCGACTTGGTGTTGCTCGATCTGATGTTGCCTGGCCTACCCGGTACCGAGGTCTGTCGCCAACTCCGCACGCGTTCTAACGTGCCGGTGATCATGTTGACCGCGAAGGACACCGAAGTCGACAAAGTGGTGGGACTCGAACTCGGCGCGGATGATTACGTCACAAAGCCATATTCATCACGCGAACTCGTTGCTCGTATTCGTGCGGTGCTACGTCGCCAAGGTGACGAGGCTGATTTGGGTGCGGATGGCGTTATCGCTGCGGGACCTGTCCGCATGGATGTCGAGCGCCACTTGGTCACCATCAAGAGCGAAACGGTGCAATTGCCGCTCAAGGAGTTTGAACTATTGGAATTCTTAATGCGTAACGCCGGCCGCGTTCTGACTCGTACTCAATTGATTGATCGAGTATGGGGTAGTGATTACTTCGGCGATACCAAGACG